>JAIDNJ010000057.1 GCA_029063895.1 Muribaculaceae bacterium
AGTTTTTCTTCAAAGCTATGTTTCATAATAAAACTACACTCCAAAAGTTTTATGTCTAACTTTTGGGGTGCAGTTCACTTTTGGCACGTAAGGAGCACAAATAACTGTGCGTTTTCAAACTTTTCAGATGATTTTTTAGGTCTGTCGGCTTTTTTTTGTAAATTTGTAGTTGATTTTCAAAACTTTCGACTTCATATTTTATGCCTCTCGATATATTAAAGAATGAACAGCCGGCCGAGGTGCAACAGGCCAAATTGCGGCTCGGTATTGTCGGTAATGCACCGGCCCTGAATGCCGCTATTTTGCGGGCAATCAAGGTCGCTCCTATCGATTTATCGGTTCTTGTCGTTGGTGAAAGCGGTACGGGTAAAGAGTTTTTTCCTAAAATCATCCATAATTTCAGTCCACGTAAACATTCAAAATATATTGCCGTGAACTGTGGTGCCATACCCGAGGGTACTATAGACTCGGAGCTTTTCGGTCACGAAAAGGGGGCGTTTACCAGTGCGGTTTCGGCTCGTAAAGGTTATTTTGAAGAGGCCGACGGTGGTACGATATTTCTTGATGAGGTAGCCGAACTACCGTTGACTACCCAGGCGCGACTGCTTCGCGTGCTTGAATCAGGTGAATTTATTAAGGTAGGTTCATCAACTGTTCAGAAAACAAATATACGCGTTGTCGCCGCTACCAATGTCGACATGCAAAAAGCTATACGCGAGGGTCGTTTCCGCGAGGATTTATATTACCGATTGTCGGGTGTGCAGATACCGGTTCCGCCGTTGCGTGACCGCGGCAATGATATATTGTTGCTTGCGAGAAAATTTTCAGGTGACAATGCCGAGCGCTACCGTTTACCGGCTATAAGTTTTGACGAGGATGCCCGTGAAACCCTTCTCAGCTATCGTTGGCCCGGAAATGTGCGTCAGCTAAAAAACATAGTGGACCAGCTCACGGTGTTCAATGCAGGCGAGGTAATTGATAGGGAAACTCTCATGCGTTATATTCCTGAAAACTCAACAGTTTATACTCCTACTTTGCACAATGAATCGCCATCAAACGAACATTCATATGCCCGGGAGCGTGAACTGCTGTTTAATCTCATATTCAGGATGCAGCATGAGATAGACGAGTTGCGGGCCATCGTTGATAAAACGAAAAAAGAAGAGGAGATTATCGATACTCCGGTAATATCTCATGTGTCGGGTGACGGTGACCCGAACGTTACCAAAGCTATTGTAATGTATCAGCCTGCCGTGTCAGATATAGCTGCAGGTCCACAACCTTATGTCGGAGCTAAGGCCGGCGCGGCGCCAACCCTTGAACAAACCGAGCGCGAAATGATACGACAGGCTCTTGAACGCAACGAGGGGCGCCGCAAGGCAGCTGCAAAAGAACTCAACATTTCAGAACGTACACTCTACCGAAAAATAAAAGAATATGACCTTGAATAAGATATTATGGACGATAGCACCCCGGGTCGTTGCGGTTATACTGCTGGTTTTTGTAGGTCAGTCGTGCCGCATCAGTTACAAACTTAACGGTTCGGCACTTGACTATACGGTCTACAAAAATATCTACGTAGCCCAGTTTCCAATCAGAACAGCTCTTGTTTATGCACCGTTGCAGCAGACTTTCGAACTCGAGTTGCAGGACTATATAACCCGTAACACCCGGTTGCAGCTCACCGACAATCCAAATTCCGATCTTACTCTTGAGGGTGAGATTACAGGATATGCGCTCTCACCCCAGGCTGTGACCGAGGACGCTTATGCATCACAAACACGACTGACAATCACGGTGCGTGTGAAATATACCGATACTAAAAACGACAAGAATGATGTGGATCAAACTTTCTCGGCCTATAGGGACTTTGATGCCTCTCAAATGTTAAACGAGGTTGAAGAAGAACTTTGCGGTCAAATTTCAAAAGAGCTTGTCGAACTCATTTTCAATGCCACACTCGGTAACTGGTAACAACAATACCCGACGACAATGAATACACGGCCATGGCAAACAGCATCAGAGATAGCAAATCTTCTCGATTTGCTCGGCTCGGCATCGATTCCCGCACCGGAGGCGCGCGAGTCGGTGAGATCAATTATGGATCAATATCCATTTTTTGTATTGCCGCTTGAGCTGCTATTGCGCAATTATCCCGAGTCGTTTGATGATAAATCGCGGCTTGAAGCTATGAAGAAGATTGCTTCAAAGAGTTCTGATCCCGAGGCTTTTTTCAAGATGGAATCACCCGACTCATCAATGTTTGACCATTTTTATCCTGATCCCGAAAAGAAAACGATGTCGACCGGGGATGCCATCACTACCTTTCTCGAGACCTATGGTGAGGAAGATCCCGGGGAATCGGCAATGCTTGAGCGCCTGATTTTTAATCCTGTCGGAGATTGGTCAACACGTCTTGAAATGGAAGAACTGGACGCCGACAAAACCATAAAAGAGGAAGAAATTCAACCCGACGACACGCTGCGTCGCATCGATTCATTTATCTCGGCCCACCATCAGGAGACGTCCCAGCCCGTCCAGTCGCGTACCGATAAAAAAAGTAAGCCAAAACCGGCTGCCGACTCGCTTTTGAGTCAAAGTTTGGCAAAAATTTACATAAAACAGCACCGATATGACAAAGCTTATGAAATAATCAGTCAATTAAGTTTGAATTATCCGGAAAAAAGTTGTTACTTTGCAGACCAATTACGATTTCTCAGAAAACTGATGATTACCCAACAATAAAAATCTACAAATTAAAAGATAAAAATGTACACAGTTATTATCATTTTAACAGTCCTTATCGCTATTCTCCTCATTGCCGTTGTGCTTGTCCAGAAGTCTAAAGGTGGCGGTCTCGCTTCCAACTTTTCGGGCTCAAACCAAATTATGGGTGTACGTCGCACCAATGACTTTATCGAGAAAGCAACCTGGACTCTCGCCGGCATCATCGCTCTGCTTGCCATCGTTTCATCATTTGTAATGCCCAACAGCATCGGTAATGCAGGTCCTCGCGTTAAAACAACAGCCGCTCCCGTTGTCATGGGTACCGAATATGACACTCAGGCACCCGTTCTTCCCGTTGCAACTGAACCTGCAGCTGCTGAAGGAGAAGCTCAGGAAGCTCAGCCCGCCCAGGAAGCTCCCGTTGCTGAGTAAACTACGATTTAAAACTCATCCCAATCTTTTACGAAGGGAGTTCCCCGACCGACGGCTTGCCCGTCATGGGCGTGGCGCTCCCTTGAGCCATTTATTCATAAAACTATAAAACATATAGAAACACAGACTCATTTTCAAAATTGCCTATGATAGAACGTATCGTGATTATCGACTCGGTTGACCCTGTAAGCTTTTATGGTGTCAACAATTCAAATTTCCAACTGATTCGCAATCTTTTTCCAAAATTGCGTATGGCGGCACGCGGTTCGATTATCAAGGTCATAGGTGAAAACGACGAGACAGCTCAGTTTGAGAAAAAAATAAAAGAACTCGAAGCCTACTGCTCACGCCACAATTCCCTCTCGGAAGAAGTCATCATCGACATTGTGAAGGGCAATGAATTCAGAGAACTTAAAAAAGATGATGTAATCATTTATGGCATCAACGGAAAGCCTATCACCGGACGCACTCCCAATCAACAGCTTCTTGTCGAGACTTTCAGTAAGAACGACCTTACATTTGCCCTCGGTCCTGCCGGTACGGGTAAAACATATATTGCGATCGCGCTTGCCGTGCGTGCTCTCAAAAATCGTGAGGTGCGCAAGATTATCCTGTCGCGTCCCGCTGTAGAGGCAGGGGAGAAACTCGGTTTTCTTCCAGGTGACATGAAAGATAAAATCGACCCTTACCTTCAGCCGCTTTACGATGCGCTCGAGGACATGATTCCGGCTGTCAAGCTCAAGGAATACATGGAGACAAAAGTAATCCAGATTGCTCCTCTCGCATTCATGCGCGGCCGCACACTCAATGATGCTGTAATCGTGCTCGACGAGGCTCAGAACACTACTACTCATCAAATCAAGATGTTTCTGACCCGACTCGGCATGAATGCCAAAATGATTATCACCGGCGATATAACTCAAATCGACCTTCCCCGCACTACCCAGTCGGGACTAATCCATGCTCTCAGGGTACTCAAAAATGTGCCCGGCATAGGTCATGTCGAGTTTTCAAAGAAAGATATTGTGCGTCATGCTCTCGTGCAACGAATAGTCGAGGCCTATGAAAAATTTGACAAGGAGCATGATGACATTCCATCTCAAGATAATCTATCTGTTAATGACAATAACCCCGATAAACAGTAAATAAAATTAATCAACAACTAATAAACCCATCAATCATGGCAACAACTCTGGTAAAGACCGACTTTAATTTCCCCGGCCAAACTGCCGTTTATCACGGCAAAGTTCGTGATGTATACACTATCAATGACGATATCATGGTCATGATAGCTACCGATCGTATTTCGGCTTTTGATGTTATTCTTCCCAAAGGAATACCTTATAAGGGACAAGTTCTTAACCAGATCGCAGGTTATTTTCTCGATGCAACCGCCGATATCGTTCCCAACTGGAAACTCGCTCAGCCCGACCCCATGGTCACTGTAGGATATAAATGTGAAGGTTTTAGAGTTGAAATGATTATCCGCGGTTATCTCACCGGAAGCGCGTGGCGTGAATATCAGGCAGGCGCACGCACTCTTTGTGGTGTGGCTCTTCCCGACGGAATGAAAGAAAACGAACGCTTCCCCGAGCCTATCATCACCCCTACTACAAAAGCCGATGCAGGTCACGACGAGAACATTTCACGTGAGGAAATCATCGCGCAGGGGCTTGTTTCAAAAGAAGACTACGAAACAATGGAACGCTATACACGCGCTCTTTTCAAACGCGGTACCGAAATGGCTGCCGACAAAGGTCTCATTCTTGTAGATACAAAATATGAATTTGGCAAGCGTGACGGCAAAGTGGTTCTTATCGACGAAATTCACACTCCCGACTCGTCGCGCTATTTCTATGCCGATGGCTATATGGAGCGTTTTGAAAAAGGACTTCCCCAACGTCAGCTCTCAAAAGAATTTGTGCGTCAGTGGCTCATCGACAATGGCTTCATGGGTAAAGAAGGTCAGACAGTACCCGAGATGACCGATCAGTTCTGCAACGAGGTAAGCGACCGTTATATCGAACTTTATGAACACGTTACCGGTCGTAAATTTGAAAAAGCTCCCGAACAGAACCTTGAGGCGCGTATCGAGTCAAATGTTCTCTCTTGCCTTGACCAACTTGCCCGCTGATGGAGGTAGGAGCTGAAAAAATAAATCCATATCACGGCGATACCCGTCCAAAGACCGATCAGGTGCGCGATATGTTTGATTCGATCGCGCCGGCCTATGACTTCATGAACAGGGCCATGACATTTGGAGTGGACAAGTGGTGGCGTTCGGTTGCAGTCAAAATGATTTGCAAGGCCCGCCCCACCAACATTCTTGACATCGCGACGGGTACAGCCGACCTTGCTATAAAATTGGCCGACAAAATTAATCCCGCTCATGTGACCGGGGTCGACTTGTCGGCCAATATGATTGAGATAGGAAATAAGAAAGTTGAAGAAAGAAATCTTGTCGACCGCATAGACCTGATGACGGCCGATTGTCTCGCGCTGCCATTTGATAATGATACATTTGACTGTATTACAGTTGCCTATGGAGTGAGAAATTTTGAACATCTCGATCGTGGATATGCCGAGATGTTCCGCGTGATGAAACCGGGAGGCATGCTTGTGGTAATCGAGCTGTCAACTCCGGTCAATCCGCTTGTGAAACCTTTCTATAAGCTTTATACCGGTCACATCATTCCGCTCGCCGGAAAAATAGTCTCAAAAGATGTGAGGGCCTACTCCTATCTGCCCGAGAGCATAGCTGCCGTACCACAGGGCAACAATATGCTGTCGCTGATTGCTGGAGCCGGGTTTACCGACTGCCGATTCAAAACACTGACATTTGGCACATGTTCGATATATTCGGCCAAAAAGCCTTAAACAAAATGTCATTATAACCGCTAACATTCACTATTGACGGTCAATGAAAGATTTATTTGCGCTATTACGCCGGTTTGTTCCGCCTTATAAAAAATATTTGATCCTGAATATTGTATTTAATATTCTGGCTGCATTTCTCACCTTGTTCTCTTTTGCTGTGATTATACCCATCCTCGAGATGCTTTTCAAAGTTAAGGAGGCAGTCTATACCTACATGCCGCTTGGGTCAGGGTCAATAAAAGATGTAGTTTTCAACAATTTCTATTATTTTACTCAGGAAGCTATAGAGCGGTGGGGCCAGTCAACAACACTCGCTTTGCTTGCCTTGGTCCTTGTTGTCATGACTGCTTTAAAGACAGGCGTTACATATTTGAGTTCCTATTTTATCATCCCGATGAGGTCGGGTATCGTGCGAGACATACGCAACTATGTTTTTGATAAAATAGTGTCACTTCCAATATCCTTTTTCACTTCCGAGCGAAAAGGCGATGTCATGGCCCGTATGAGTGGTGACGTTGCTGAAATAGAGAACTCGATAATGGCGTCACTCGATATGTTTTTCAAAAATCCGGTCATGATTATCGTTTGTCTGGTGATGATGATCTTGATTTCGTGGCAACTCACGGTTTTTGTATTGATATTGCTACCTATTGCCGGTTACTTTATGGGTAAAATAGGCAAGAAACTCAAACGCAAATCGCTCGAGGGGCAAAACCAGTGGGGTGTGCTGATGTCAAATATTGAAGAATGTCTTGGCGGTCTCCGCGTTATTAAGGCTTTCAATGCCGAACAAAAAATAGAAGACCGCTTTCATCGCGAAAATCAGGTCTTTTATAATTTGTCAAACAAAATAGCGCGCCGACAGTCGCTTGCTCATCCTATGAGTGAATTTCTCGGCACTGTTGCGATTGCCATTGTGCTTTGGTTTGGCGGTTCACTCATTTTGGGGGGGTATTCATCGATGAACGCCGCTTCGTTTATCTATTATATGGTCATTTTTTACAGCATCATCAATCCGGCCAAAGAGTTGTCAAAAGCTATGTATGCAATTCAAAAAGGACTTGCATCAATGGAGCGCGTCGATAAAATTCTGGGAGCTAAAAATCCGATACAAGACCCGCCATCTCCGGTTATCATTGATAATTTCAAAGGCGATGTTGAGTATTCGGGAGTAACGTTCAGTTATGAAAGTTCACCTCATCCCGTGCTTCAGGATATTGACCTTCATATACCGGCCGGAGCGACTGTGGCTCTCGTTGGGCAATCAGGGTCGGGTAAATCGACACTTGCCGATCTGTTACCACGATTCTATGATGTTAAAAAGGGGGCGGTGAAAATCGACGGAATAGATATCAGAGACCTCAAGGTACATGACCTACGCTCTTATATGGGTAATGTTAATCAGGAGGCCATACTCTTTAACGACACTTTTTACAATAATATAACTTTTGGTGTTAAAAACGCAACGATGGAACAGGTCGAGGAGGCCGCCCGCATCGCCAATGCCCATGATTTCATCATGGAGTCGGAAAACGGTTACGAGACAATGATTGGCGACCGCGGATGCCGACTCTCGGGAGGACAGCGTCAGCGTCTCTCGATAGCTCGAGCTATTCTTAAAAATCCCCCGTTGCTTATTCTTGATGAAGCTACATCGGCACTCGATTCCGAGAGCGAGAAACTCGTTCAGGAGGCTCTCGACCGGTTAATGAAGAATCGAACTACTCTCGTCATTGCCCACCGACTGTCGACCATCCGCAACGCCGACCTCATTTGTGTGCTTCATGAAGGCCGCATTGTAGAACGTGGAACCCATGACGAGTTGTTCCGACTCGACGGGTATTACCGCCGTCTTGTCGACATGCAAAAATTTTAAAAAATCAAAACTGATATTTGATATACAAATGAAACGAAGCGACTTTGAAATAATGGCTCCTGTCGGGAGTTACGAATCGCTCTCGGCCGCGATAAATGCCGGTGCCGATGCCGTTTATTTTGGAGTGGAGGGACTCAATATGCGCTCCAAATCGAGTGTCAATTTTACCCTCGATGACCTCCACAACATATCGGAAATTTGCACACGCGCCGGCGTCAAATCTTATCTTACGGTCAACACTATCGTCTATGATGACGAGACAGATAAACTCCACAGTGTCATTGACGCGGTGGCCAATTCCGGCATATCGGCCATCATCGCCTCAGACATCGCTGCAATCCTTTATGCACGCAGCAAGGGAGTCGAGGTTCATATCTCCACACAATGTAACATTTCAAATACCGAGGCTGTCAGATATTATTCTCAGTTTGCCGATGTTGTTGTACTAGCCCGAGAACTGTCACTCGACAAGGTTGCAGCCATATCAAAAGCTATTGACGATGAAAATATTTGCGGGCCTTCTGGACGTAAGGTGAGGATTGAGATGTTTTGCCACGGTGCGCTGTGTATGGCGGTGTCGGGTAAGTGTTATCTGTCACTTCACGAAATGAATTCGAGTGCCAACCGGGGTGCCTGTACCCAGATTTGCCGTCGAGGATATACTGTCCGCGACCGTGAGACCGGTGACGAGCTTGCTGTTGAAAACAAGTATATCATGTCGCCCAAAGATCTCAAGACAATTCATTTTCTCAATAAAATGATTGATGCCGGGGTCTCGGTGTTTAAAATCGAAGGTCGTGCCCGCGGACCCGAGTATGTCGATACTACTGTAAGAGCATATTCCGAGGCGCTTCAGGCTATATGTGACGGAGCGTATACCGACGAACGTATTGCCGGCTGGGACGAAAGCCTTGCCAAAGTATTTAACCGTGGATTTTGGGATGGATATTATCTTGGTCAGCGTCTTGGCGAATGGTCTTCAAAATATGGATCGTCGGCTACCAGAACAAAAGTATATGCGGCCAAAGGCATCCGTTATTTCTCCAATATAGGTGTGGCCGAGTTTCAGATGGAATCGGGTAGACTGAATGTGGGTGATGAGATTGTCATCACTGGTCCAACAACCGGAGCGATTATAATGACGGTTAATGAGATTAGAGTCGATCTAAAACCGGTTGACCATGCTCGCAAAGGTGACCGCTTTTCAATTAAAGTCGATTCAAAAATCAGACCGAGCGACCGGCTGTATATCTGGAAAGAAACAGCCGCTGATGTGTCCCAAAACAATAAACCCTGAGAGGATGAAAAGGGTCTTCTTATATAGCATAATAGCAGCTTTCTTGTTAACGGCTTGCTCGACGTCGCGATCGTCATTAACCTATTTTGAGGATATTGATAAGGCTACAAAATCGTTTGATGTCGATACGGCTCAACTTGTTATCGCGCCACATGACGAGCTGTTGATTTCTGTAACATCTTTTGTTCCTGAAGCAACAGCCCAATATAATTTACCTCCGACTAACATGTCGACAACCGAAAGCACTCAGATTTCATCAGCTTATGCTATCTCGACCTATGTAGTGAATCCTGCCGGTTATATCGACATTCCTTCAATCGGTCTACTGAAAGTAGAAGGGATGACAACAACACAGCTTACCGACTCGCTCGTGAGACTAATATCAAAAGAGGTTGTCGATCCAAACGTAAGAGTTCAGTTGGTCAATTTTGCGGTAAATGTTATTGGTGAAGTAAAAAATCCCGGACATTTCAAACTCAACTCCGAGCGTGTGTCTATTTTTGATGCTATTGCAATGGCAGGTGACCTGACAGAATATGGTCGTCGCGATGCGGTAATACTCATCAGGGAAACCGATGGCAAACGAACCGTTCATAAACTGAATCTGAACAGTGCTGATATTCTTGACTCGCCTTACTATTACTTGCAACAGAACGATGTGGTTTATATCGAACCAAACAAGATAAGGCAGGACAATTCAAAATATAACCAGAACAATGCCTACAAGCTGTCGCTGACTTCAACTATTGTCAGTGTTGCCTCGGTTATTGCTTCTCTGATAATTGCCATCATTATCAAGTAAAAAATATTAAGATGAACAACCAGCAAGACACGAGTGATCGAATCCAGTTGCGTCCCATACTCATACAGTGGTGGAAGGCAAAATGGTGGTTTGTCGTGTCGGTCGTTGTGTGCTTGGCTACAACCTTTCTATATTGCAAGGTCAGGACTGAAAAATATTCGGTACACGCCAGTCTGCTCATCGAGGATGATGACAAACAGAATCTTGGCGAAATATCGTTGACCGATATTTTTGGTGCAAAAGGTAATGTGAATGACGAGCGTTTCATTATTTCATCCCATGCACTGTTACGTGAGGTGGTGTCAAGTCTTGGTCTTGAGCGTGCCCGCTTTGTAGCTCGTGACTGGACCGGAATGAAGATGGCCTATATGGAATATCCGGTCGATGTCGTGCTCCCTGCCGGAATGGCTGATACGCTACGTCAATCGATTGAATTTAAAATAAAAGTAAACGGGCAGGGAGCAGTGAAAGTCTCGGCCCGGCTAAATGGTGATAAGATTGCGACTGTCAAGAATGACTCCATGCCCGTGACCGTTTCTACACCATGTGGTGAATTTTTGATAGAGCCGACACCATTCTTTAGCAAGGGTCAGGAAGTATCCGAAAAAATATGTGTCGAGGGTTATGATGCTGCCGCCGAGGCATTGATGGAAGATATCAATATAGATTTGGCTTCAAAAAAATCAAATGTCATAAAGATTTCGATGCCAACGCCCGACATTTACTATGCCCGGGATATTATCAACACGCTTGTAGAGAGATACAATATCCGATCAGTTACGCGTCGTAACGAAGAAGGTAATAGAACTATCTCATTTATTGATTCGAGACTCGAATTGCTATCGGGTGACCTTGCCGAAACTGAAGCTGAGGCCGAAGCCTTCAAAAAGAGCCGTAACATTGCCGATATTGCGGGTGAAGCCGAATATCAGACACTGAAAAAAGGTAAAACCGAGCAAAATCTTATCGAAGCCGAGACCGAGGCTGAGATTCTGAAAATGGCACGTGATTTCCTTTCATCTCCGGCAAATGCCTACCAGCTTTTACCGGCATCTATTGACAACAAACCGTTACAGGAGACTATTGACCAGTATAATAAATTAATTCTGAAGAGAATTAATCTTGCCAAGAATGCTTTGCCTGGCAATCGTCAGCTTTCAAGACTTTCAGAACAGATAGATGCGATGAGAGCTAATATAATAACATCGGTTTCGCGGGCCTATGACAGTCGTATGGTGGCGGTAAACCAGTTGAAATCAGAGTTTGGGGCCGCTCAGGCAAAACTCGGCGATATTCCGGCTCAGGAGCGTGGTTTCCGCGATATTTCACGACGTCAGGCTGTAAAAGAGAAACTATATCTGTTTCTGTTGCAAAATCGCGAGCAAACAGCGATGATGCTTGCCAATGCCACTCCAAAAGGTGTGGTTATTGACGAGGCTTATGCGCTCAACGAACCGTTGACGATGAAAAAGAGATATATTTATCTCATAGCACTCGTCATCGGTCTCATGTTGCCACCTATAGTGATTGCGGTAAGAAATATTCTGCGAAACAAGTTTACGACTTTGGATGAACTTCGTTCACTCACTTCATTGCCCGTGCTCGGCGAGATTTCATTATCACGATCAAAGTCTCCGCTGGTAGTCTACAAGGGAGCTGACACTTCGGTTGCCGAGCTGTTCAGACTTATCAGAAGTCATCTCGAATTTATTTTGCCGTCACAAGAGAGCAACACCTTGCTTGTGACATCGACAAGCTCTGGTGAGGGTAAATCCTTCATCTCTATAAATTTGGCGGCAACACTCGCGCTTACGGGTAAAAAAGTGCTCGTGGTCGGTGCTGACATTCGCAAACCTCGCTTGGGTACTTATCTGTCAATTGAGTCAAGTCGTACTCATCCGGGTCTTACGTCTTATGTATCAAATCAGTCGCTGACGGTTAACGAGATTATATTCAAATCAAATGAAAAGATACCGTTTGATATCATCCTGTCAGGTCCGGTGCCTCCCAATCCGGCCGAGTTGCTGTTAAATCCACGTCTCGACACTCTATTCAAGCACCTGTCGGAAATATATGATTATATAATCATTGACTCGGCTCCTGTTGGAATGGTGAGCGATACATTTACTCTCGACCGACTGGCGGCTGCAACTATCTATGTTTGTCGTGCCGATTTCACAACTTTTGAAGACATCCGATTTGTCGAACGTATCGCTGAGGAAAACCGTCTAAAAAATCCGGCTGTAATTCTTAACGGAACAAAGTCGAAAAAGGGGTATGGATATGGTTATTCTGATAATAAGGTCGATTGATTATGAGTGTCGCCCCGGTCAGCAGTCAAATTAGTGAAAGTAACAATGTATCACGACGATTTTCGGCTTCGTGGCGTCAATATGTGTCGGCTGGAATATATCTTTTTGCGCTCTCACTGTATGGCCTCGATTTTTATCCCGCCATTCTTCTCATTTTCTTCCTGCTAATTGACAGCTGGAATTCAAATCGGGTAGAGTTTGTGTTGAGGTTTACACTCTTGGCCGGTTGTTATGGATTTACAGCACCAGACCGCGGGTTTCCGGTAAAGCCGTCAGATGTTGTACTGATGTTGTCTTTTATTGCTTTTCTTTTTTATCGCAAAAGGGGAGTAGTGATGAAGATAACTGTCGCGATTGCACTTTATATTTTTTTTATCCTCGGTTTGGCCATGTTGTCCGATGAATCAATGTCGATACAGATTTTACAGATTAGAAATTATTTGTCGATAATCTATCTGTTTTTTGTACTCTATGTGTGGGCCGATTATGAGTTTGATATCAAGATATTATGGCATCTCGCTATTGTGTATTCACTTGTTGTGTGTTGTTTTTATATCATTGACGGATTTATACTCAGCGGATACGCCTTTATACCCAACACGGTAATATTCAGTGATGATACATCATATTTCTATGACCTTAACTGGGCTCCTTTTTCGTTACGTTTTCCACGAAAATATCCTCCGGGACTGTATTTAATGGCACTTGCGGTCTATCCGGTGGCGCGATATGAGAGGCTATCGGTATGGCAGTGGGTGATTGTATTCCTGGCATTGTTTGCTTGCCGAACAATGACCTTCATCGCGGCTCTTGTGGTCACCTATATTGTGTCGGCAGGATTGACACGACGTTTTATCAGATACTGTCTGTTGGCTATTATTTGTTTACCATTGTTCTTTATTGCCGACCGTCTATCAGGCAATCATCTGCGTATAGCCTCAACCGTAGACCAGTTTGTTAATTTTACTATGCCCGAGGAACAGATAGACGGTGAACAAGTCGAGGGGCTTGTTACATTTGGGTCGGGCCGACTTGAGCAGATTATCCCCAAAATTTATCATCAGATAGAATCTGGCAAGTTACTGACTGGTTTCGGCTTCTTGCATCCTCAAAAGACAACCGCTTCACAGTTTATAATCGACAATCCGCTTTATTCCGATATTGCATCATCTGAGGAGGTTGTTACCGGTGTTGAGGTTACCCAGATTCAAACAATTCTTGATATTGGAATTATAGGGTTCATTATCCAGACGCTATTTTTCATCTATCTGTATAGGATTGTAAGGAATCAAAGAGAAAGTTTCTATTTCGGGTCAACTCTTGTCATCTTTTTTATAGCCGGTCTCGGCGGTTTTTCGGGCTGGATATTTTATCAATCGCTTTTCTTGATATCGATTTCATTGGCGGCGGTGATATGTTATAATAAACATTATAAACAGTTGAGACAATGAATATTGTACACGTCATATTCAACATGAGACCGGGAGGGATGGAACATTTTCTATCCGATTTGGTTGATATCCAAAGCAGTTCGGACGATAATGTGTCGGTAATTGTGGTCAACCGCGACAACGATGACAAGCTCATGAACAGAATATCATCAAGATGTAATGTCATCGAGATAAATCGTACCGAGGGGAGCTTTAACCCATGGTATGCCATAAAATTGAACCGAATACTCGGGCAACTTACTCCCGATGTTGTCAATGTTCATTGCCGTCGGTTGATGGGAATGATTGTAAAGCGCAAAAAGGTGAGATATGTCTTTACTTGTCACGATATGCTTGAACCGTTGGGTTTTGCCAGCCGTGCCGATTATTTTATCTCGGTGAGTGAGGCGGTTGCGGGGTGGATGAAAGAGAGTTTCGGAGTTGAATCTGAAGTTATCAATAATGGCATTCAGACTGATGAAATAAAGAAACGTTGCGATAGACCATTGGGTAATCCTATCAAACTCGTTACTATAGCTCGTCTTGACCACACTGTTAAAGGTCAGCATATACTTTTGGAAGCACTTGCCTCGATGCGTTGCCTCGATTTTTGTCTCGATTTGATTGGCGACGGACCATCACGCGTATATATTGAAAAACTTGCCGAAGGTTTAGGTATCGGTTCACGTGTCCGATTCATGTTAAATGTTGAACGTAGGGAACTTTACGGCAGATTGAATCAATATGATATCTTTATCCTTCCCTCATTAAACGAAGCATTTTCAATAGCGCTTGCCGAGGCTCTTGCAGCATCGCTTCCTGTGATTGTCTCCAATCTTGATGGTCCGATGACTGTAATTGATAAGGGAGATTATGGTTTGGTTTTCACTCCCGGTGACTCTCATGACCTTGCTTGCAAAATCAGTGAAATTGTCAATAATTATTCTCTCGCTTTTTCACGTGCTCGTCATGGCTCTGAGTTTGTCAAGTTATCATTTGATATCACGCGAACTACTGCTCGTTATCGACAATTTTACAAAAAAATTGTGTGTTCATAATTTAATCGATAGATAAAATACTTTTTGTAATACCTGACTCATAAATTGAGATACACAATCTTTATCTTTGTAAAATCCAGACAGACTTATGAAACGAATACATCTTATTGGTCGTGTTGTCGACCAAATCACTTCTGAAGAAGGGCAGGCACACTATTATGATAAAATGAATTATTGGCGTGTTTGTTTTGCTAATACAAATCCGCTTTGTATCCCTGGCATTGAAGATGCTAATGAATATCTATGTTTGAGAAAGATTAAAGACTTATTATGGTCTAAAAGTTCTACTGAAGATAGACTTAGATTACGAAAGTTACAGATATATGAAACAAGATATGACTGGCGTCCATATAAATCAATGGCTAATAGTTTTATCGGACTTGTTTCACCAACCGGCAAACAGATATTGCCCGAAGCTTTTTCCGATGTATTTACTCAGTTTGATGCGATTGATAAATTGCCTGACTTTATTCCGGTAAGCAATGGCAAAGCTTGGGCATTGATTTCGCTTTCAGCTTCTCCGGTTCTTGTTACCGAATTTTGTTATAAAATGATTATTCCTGAAAGATGGGAGAGCCGATTATTTTTTGTTCAGAATAAAGCAACAATGAAATGGGGTGCTTTATCAATAATATGGCCATTTACAAATGTGAGTAGTCGTCGAGATTGTGCCTTTCCGTGTATTAAACAGATTATGCCTTGTATTGCCGATGAAATATATGAGGATGAGTTAATGACTGAAGAGTCTCCGACTATATTTTTCATGACTCGTGTTGGTAAAAAATTTGGAATTTTGACCGATTTTGGATATTCTGAGATTATTTATGATTCATATGAAACAGATGATGAAGAATATTCATTTCGTTTAATTTGCAAAGATTGTAAGAGAGCTCATCACGTCGATTTCTGGCATCCAGATGGAAAATAGATTTTATGGGATAGTTTATTGGTCGCTCATAGCGGCTTTAGGTCACTTTTGTATTATTTCCCAACAGCCAGCTTTTGTTGAGCCTACTCTACGGATAAGTCCTTCTGAAATTAAGCTTTCCAAACGTCTTTTTACACTGCTATCATGCAGTACTAAAGTCTTGCTTATTTCCGATCGAGTTATTTTAGGATTTGATTTGATGAGACTTAAAATCTTCTTTTTTTGGTCGGCTATCTGGTCGGTAGCTGTTATTTTTTGGTCGGATGAGAACGGTATATAGCTTTCTTGGACCACAGGGTATGTTTCTTGGTCGTAATCTTGGTCGGTTTGGATGCTGTAAGCTTTTTCTTGGTCTTTTTTTCGAGTTATTTCGGCAGTTTGCTGGCCGCTTTTGAGGACTGTATTGGTCGTTTCTTGGTCGGCTTGGGGTTCAGGGGTTTCGATCAGGTCGCTATAGAGTTCAAGCATGGCTTTTACGTCCTGCTCGTTACCTCCGGTGGATAAGATAAGTACTGTTCTATCTACGCCATCTTTATGGGTTTCTTCAATTGTTACAGGGGTATGATAGACTTTTTCCCAACGTTTGCAAATGCCGTTCAGACCGCTTCCGGCTCGTTCTCCAAATTCGATTAGGGAGAAGATCTTCAGCATGATTCCATTTCGAGGGTCTGAGATACCACCTTCAACCGCATCAGTGATAGAGATGCGTACCGTGCCCGGATTTGAGAGACGGTAGCCTTCTTCCGATTTCTGGATAACAAGTCCCTGACGGCCATAAAAGTCGGCGTGGACACAAGCATTGGTGATGGCTTCTCGAAGGAGTTTGTGAATCGGTGTATCGTCGACGCGCAGGTTTCCTTTCAATACAAAAGGAACTTTGAGACCTTGTTGCATACGTCGCAAGGCTTCAATCACAAAGTCAAACACGTTTCCGCTCCAGTCGCCTGAAGTTGATACAATACGATCGGTCCAGCGGGTGACTCCCAATGAACGGTTTTCTTGATAATCAAGAAAATAGTTGGGAAACTCTCGTGTAATCTCATATTCGTAACCGAACATCAACAATCCGGCAGCGGTAGGATGATATTTGCCGTCTTCTCCGATTCCAATTGCCCCGATCTTGCGCAGGAACATCTCATCATCCTCGTTGTTCCAAAGATGGTTGATATGGGTTGAGCGGAAAAAGTTACGATAGCGTTTGACGGTATCCATACAGAAAACCGACATGTCCATTTTGTTAAGGACCTTAGAATCCTGAGTGACATATGTGGCATCACGAAACATCAAAGCCATTTCATCGATAGAACAATGATAGTCGCCTTCATGATTTCGGCGGTAGGTTCCCGATTTTGGATCAACTCCGACATAGACAGGGCGGGCGGTTCGCTCGGCTCGCGGAACGCGGACAATGAGTATATCCTTTCCCTCGAGCGGTTCAATCTTAACCATACTGTCGGTAACGATATTTGCGCTTATTTTCTGTCGGTTGTTGACCATATTCCAGAAATCTTTCTTCAGTTTTTCGGCATTTACATCTTCCGGCACAAGTCGTCCGTCCTTATCTTCGCGCACTCCAAGCAGAATGATTCCACCATCAGTATTAGCAAAAGCCGAATAGGTCTCCCAAAATGAACCGGGAAAACCACCTTTTGCCTTTTTGGCTTCAAGCTGATTATGTTCTCGGTACTCGCCGAGTTTGCTTAAATCAAATTCTGCCATGATTAGATAGTTGTTATTTGATACTCGCGTTGCCGCTGCTATGATTATTAGCTTACAATGCAAAGTTAGTAAAAATCATCAGATAATCAATAATCTACGCGATTTTAATCTCTATCAATTTTGATTTTTATTGTCAAAATTCATTATTCAGTCGGTATTTTGTAGAGGTTGGCGGCTTTGGTTATATTCACGGCTACGCGTTCGCGCAATTCCGGAGGTGCGATTACCTCGACATGGCCGCCAAAGCCAAGGATGAGGCGCTCCAGTTCGTTGTTTATAACTACTTTCAGCGAAATTTGGATGCTACCGTCGCGAAATCTTTGCTCAACTTTTTGTGAGCGATGAAACGGTTTTGACTCGACATAAGGTGCTTGATCTCGGTCAATTTTAATAACTATGCGACGCGCTTTATCTTTTATCATACGTGAGACGCCGATGGTGTCGTCAAAGTAGTGGGTCGGGTCAAAATCGACACACTTTTTGAAAGGAATATTATTGTCAACCGTTACCGAATGGATGCGGTCGAGTGCAAAGATGTTGACCTGTGGGGATCGGTTCAATGTTTTCTCTCCAATTAAAAACCAGCGGTTGCGGTACTCTTTCAACAAGTAGGGATAGACGGTGATAATTTCGGGTTGACGAGCTTTGAACGACTGATATTCGATAGCGATCGTCTGCTGCTTTTTAACCGCATCATAAATTGTGCCGATAAATTGAGCTCCGCGATAACCCTCGACATGTTCCATATCCATGGCCGGAAGCGACGTGCCTGTATGACGTGAAATCTGCTCGTTGAGCTTGCTGATGATGTCGATTGATGACGCGAGCTGTGGAAAACCCTGAAGCTGGCGGAGGATGTCGAGAGCCGAGTTAAGTGCATTAAGCCCCTCGTCGTTGAGTGGCAGATGAGTGATGCTGAAATCGGGGTCTTCATACTCATAATATTTGTTTTCACGCACGACTATCGGCGCGTTATATCCCAATCGGTCACTGCGCATCAGGGCAAGGTCGTTTTGAAACGTCCGGCGGCTCACCGGGTTGCTCCTGCCTTCAAACTCGGCTAACGCATCGGTGCATGCATTGATGAGGTCGTTGATGGTCCATCGGCGATAATGATTTTGAAGACAGCGATCGATAGTCGATATTCTTATGAGTGTAGAGCGATTAAGAGGCATATCACAAAATTTTTGACAAAAATAGAAAAATAATTCCTGCTGCGCAAATCAACTGCGCACTCATCCGGAACCTTTGCATCATAAATTTATATAACTATGATAATAGAAGGAAAAACGACGGCGGCACGAATATTTACCGATAATATTGAAGACGCCGCTCTTCAATGGGTCAAAGACCTTTGTGATCAACCAGCATTTGAAGGAATACCGATTGTCCAGATGCCCGATGTTCATGCCGGCAACGGGTGTAACGTCGGGACTGCATATCCGGTGGGCGCATATGTTAATCCCGACCATGTGGGGGTTGACATCGGGTGTACCATATCGATGTACAGGCTCTCCTCACCGGTCTGTCCCGACGATTATGCCCTGCTTAACCACCGTATCCGTGAGGCGGTGCCGATGGGTACCGATATATGCGCTAAAAATTCGATGAATGAAAAAGAACTTTTCCGATTTCTCAATTCGCGGTATCAGAAGGCACGTTCGGCTGCCCCTGATCTAATCGACGAAATACGGCGCATCGATGACAGGTTTATTTCTGATTTTTGTCGTCGCGTCAAGTTGCAGGAGGGTAGCTTCTATAAAAGTCTCGGCACCCTCGGGGGTGGAAATCATTTTATTGAATATGGCGAAGGCGTGACGACCGGTGACGGCTGGCTTTCAATTCATTGTGGCTCTCGAAATCTTGGTGTAAAGGTTGCCAATTACTGGCATAATGTGGCCCGGAATCCTAAACGGGCGAGCTTTATCGGTTATCTGTGGGGTGATTCGTTGCGAGGATATCTCTCTGACATGATTATAGCACAGGCTTATGCACTATATAATCATCAGATAATTGGCGACCGAATATTTGCAATATTAAAAAAGCTTTGTAAGTCCAAATGTGTTGAGTCAATCATTACCATCCACAACTACATATCGGTGACCGACGACTGTCCCATACTTCGCAAGGGGGCAATTGATGCGTCCGATGGGTTGAAAGTCGCTATTCCGTTCAACATGCGCGATGGCATAGCAATATGCCGTGGCCGCGGAAACGAGCAGTGGCTCAACTCGGCACCTCACGGCGCCGGCCGATGCATGAGCCGTGCGCAGGCACGTAAAAACATATCGCTTGACGATTTTGAGCAGCTTATGTCGGGCATATTTTCAACCTCAGTAGTGGAGACTACACTCGACGAGTCGCCTGGAGCTTATAAACCAACCGATGAAATCATCAGGCTTATAGAACCGACGGTTGAGATTCTAACACTTGTCAAGCCAAAACTTAACATTAAAGATACCGGAAAATGAAAGAAATAAAACAAAATGATAATACAAAATTTAAATACATACAGATAACCGCCGGGCGCGGTCCGGTCGAGTGTGCCCGTGTCGTTACCCTTGTTGCACGTGAACTGATAAAAGCCGCTCCAACGCTTTCAATAGCCGACAGTGAGCCTCACAATCAGCACGATGATTGCTACATGTCGTTGACATTGGTTAGCGACAGTCCGTTGTCACCGGCTTTTGTTGCCGAGTGGGAGGGAACGATGCAGTGGACAGCTACCCGCAATTCCTACAGGCCCGGGCATAAACGTGTCAACTGGTTTGTCGGCATCAGTTTTTTTGATGAAGTTGAACTGCCGACGATAAGCGATGGTGACATCGTTTATGAGTCATGTCGTTCGGGTGGTAAAGGTGGCCAAAATGTCAACAAAGTTGAGACAGCTGTGCGAGCCGTCCATCTCCCAACCGGTCTGTCGGTGAAATGCTCTGACCAACGTTCCCAACACCAAAATAAAGTTATTGCCCGTCAGCGGTTGATGCTCAAACTCCATGCCCGCCAGACTGCTTGTAAAAACGAGTCCCGTGCCGAGCGCTGGACCTGTCACGACTCGCTTGAGCGCGGAAACCCCGTCAAGAAATTCAGAGGACCGCTGTGAATTTATAATATTGTAGTGTTGATTTACATTCAGACTTCAATGTTAATGAAAATAACTATATTTGTATTACGAAATTTTAATTGAATAATCGGAGCCATGTATCACAAAATGATACATCAGAGAAATAATTTTGCAAAAAATAAATAACTATGAATAAAACGATGATTCTTGCAATAGGTGGTGCCGGTTGCAATATCGCTGAAACTTTTGTTGGTAATGCATCGGTACAGTGGCTAAAAGATGCAACTTATGTTTTTGCCGACAGTGATTTGAGTCATATAACCCAACTAACCGACAAGGGTTATAAGACTATTACGCTTCATAACGATTCTGATTGTTTTAAGCCGGAAATTTTTGACAGGATCAAAAAGATTTATATTCTTGCCGGATTGGGTGGAATGACCGGAAGTGCATACATTGGTAAAGCAGTCGAAAGTACCAGGGCTGTGGGAATCGATGACATTACTGCGATTGTCACTACTCCATTTTTATTTGAGGGAGAAGCGGTGATTGAGAAAGCTGTAAAAACAATCGAGTCAATATCGGGTATTCGGGTAAAAGTATTTAATAACTATGCTCTACTGCAAAAATATACTGATACTGACTTAAAAAGTGCATTTGGATATTTTGAACGGGAGATGTTGAAGTTTATGGAATCGGAAGAAATCTGATGAAAATACTACACTTATCTGACACTCACGGGTGCCATCATAGACTTGGCCAACTGCCCTATACCGATGTCGTTGTACATTCAGGCGACTTTACAATGAATGGTAGCCAGAGTGAAGCTATCGATTTTCTTAATTGGTTCTGTGATTTGCCCCATCGTCATAAAATTTTCATTTGCGGGAACCACGATGAGTGTCTTTATGGTGCCAATATTGACGGTCTCGACAATAATGTGCATTACCTTTGCAACTCGGGTATAGAGATTGAGGGAGTGAGATTTTATGGCGTGCCTATGTTCATGGGTGATTGTATAACAGATCGACAGACCCGCAACTATGAGCGTATTCCCCAGGATACCGATGTACTCATCACTCATTGCCCGGCATACGGTATTCTTGATGTTGACGATAATATTCATTATGGCTCGGAAGAAATCTTGTCAAAGCTATCGGCTGTCCGCCCAAAAGCTCATCTTTTCGGTCATATTCATGTTCAACACGGATTAACAACTGTCGATGGTACGATTTTTTCAAACGGAGCGATTATGAATATCGATTACACAAATCTGAACTCTCCCGCTGTTATTGAAATATAATTATTGGAAACTGACGACTGTGCCATATCGACACTAAAAAATCTACCGTAGAGACTACCTGATTGATAAAACTCGGTGTATAAAAATTTTGTCATATCACGGATTGTTACTATCTTTGCATGCAATAAATTTAAGTCAATCATATATGTCGTTTATTGCAGATAGAGTTAAAATGGACGGTCTCACCTTTGATGACGTCCTGTTGATTCCGGCCTATTCCGAGGTTCTTCCTTATCAGGTAAAATTAGGCACAAAGTTTTCACGAAACATCACCCTTAACGTTCCTCTTATCTCGGCAGCCATGGACACGGTTACCGAGCAGCAGCTTGCTATCGCTATTGCTCGCGAAGGCGGTATCGGTGTAATTCACAAAAACATGTCGATCGAGGAACAGGCCCGTCAAGTTCACGCTGTCAAACGTGCTGAAAACGGTATGATTTATGACCCCGTGACAATCAAACGCGGTTCGACCGTAGCCGATGCGCTCAAGATGATGGAAGAATTCCACATCGGTGGTATTCCCGTGGTCGATGACAATCGTTTTCTCGTTGGTATCGTCACTAATCGTGACCTCCGTTTTGAACGTAATCTCAATCGTCTCATCGACGAAGTGATGACTACTGAAAATCTTGTGACCACTACCGACTCGACCAATCTCGAGGAAGCCGCCAAGATTCTTCAGGAACATAAAATTGAAAAACTTCCTGTTGTTGATAACGAGGGCCACCTTGTTGGTCTCGTAACCTATAAAGATATCACAAAGGCCAAGGATAAACCTAACGCATGCAAGGACGCTCTCGGACGTCTTCGTGTGGCTGCCGGTGTGGGTGTTACAGCCGACTCGATGCAGCGTGTTGACGCTCTCGTTGCCGCCGGAGTTGATGCTATTGTCATTGACACGGCTCACGGACATTCGCGCGGCGTTGTCAACGTTTTGCGCGCTGTCAAGGAAAAATATCCCGAAATCGACGTTGTTGTCGGTAATATCGCTACCGGCGATGCTGCCCGTTATCTTGTCGAGAACGGTGCCGACGGTGTGAAAGTTGGTATCGGTCCCGGTTCAATCTGCACTACCCGCGTCATTGCCGGTGTTGGTGTTCCCCAGCTTTCGGCTGTCTATGACGTGGCCAAGGCGCTTGAGGGTACCGGGGTGCCTTTGATTGCCGACGGTGGTATCCGTTATTCGGGCGATATTGTTAAGGCCCTTGCTGCCGGAGCTTATTCGGTTATGCTCGGCGGTATGCTTGCCGGTGTTGAGGAGTCACCCGGTGACACCATCATTTACAACGGACGTAAGTATAAAGCCTATCGCGGTATGGGCTCGCTCGAAGCAATGGAAAAAGGTTCAAAAGACCGCTATTTCCAGGCCAACGAGACCGATACGAAAAAACTCGTTCCCGAGGGTATCGCTGCCCGCGTTCCGTTCAAAGGTTCGCTCTATGAGGTTGTTTATCAGATGCTCGGCGGTCTTCGTGCCGGTATGGGTTATTGTGGTGCTCCCGATATCGAGGCTCTCCACAAAGCCAAATTTACCCGAATCACCAATGCCGGTGTGGCCGAGAGCCATCCTCACGACGTAGCCATCACATCTGAGGCTCCCAACTACAGCGCAATGCATAGCTGATAAATGAGACATATATACTGACGCGAGATATTTCCCGCTCAGCTTTAATAAAATGGCGGTGTGTCAAAAATTGACATACCGTCTTTTTATGTATATCCCATCTATCGGTATTGCCTCCAATTGATTCACTCAACTGGCATCCATAGCCCTTTTAAGAACTTTTACTTAAATTTTTCTTTAAATATGGTGATTTGGTCTGTCATTTTTCAAAATAAAGCGTTAACTTTGCAGACAAAAGGAAAAAAAGATTTATACAACAAAATAAATAGTTTTCAATATGGTAAATTATAAAGACTTAGGTTTGGTAAACACTCGCGAGATGTTTGCCAAAGCCATCAAAGGTGGTTATGCTATTCCCGCTTTCAACTTCAATAACATGGAACAGCTTCAGGCTATCATCAAAGCCGCTGCTGAAGACCGTTCACCCGTTATTCTTCAGGTTTCTAAGGGTGCCCGCAACTATGCCAACCCCACCCTCCTCCGCTATATGGCCCAGGGCGCTGTTGCCTATGCCAAAGAACTCGGCTGGGAAAATCCTCAGATTGTTCTTCACCTTGACCATGGTGATTCATTTGAACTCTGCAAATCTTGTATCGACAGCGGTTTCTCTTCAGTAATGATCGACGGTTCACACCTTCCCTATGAAGAAAACGTTGCTCTCACCAAGAAAGTCGTTGACTATGCCCACCAGTATGATGTTACCGTAGAAGGTGAGCTCGGTGTTCTCGCTGGTGTTGAAGATGAAGTTTCTTCAGATCACCACACCTACACCAACCCCGAAGAAGTTATCGACTTTGCTACCCGCACCGGTTGCGATTCACTCGCTATTTCAATCGGTACAAGCCACGGTGCTTACAAATTCACTCCCGAACAGTGTACCCGCGACGAGAACGGTCACCTCGTTCCTCCTCCATTGGCATTTGACGTTCTTGATGCCGTTATGGAAAAACTTCCCGGATTCCCCATCGTTCTCCACGGTTCTTCTTCAGTTCCCCAGGAATATGTTGACATCATCAACTCAAACGGTGGTAAACTTCCCGATGCTATCGGTATCCCCGAAGAACAGCTCCGCAAAGCTGCCAAGAGCGCCGTTTGCAAAATCAACATCGACTCAGACAGCCGTCTCGCTATGACTGCCGCTATCCGCAAAGTCTTCAACGAAAAACCCGCAGAGTTTGACCCCCGCAAATATCTCGGCCCGGCTCGTGACGAAATGGAAAAACTCTACAAACACAAAATTGAATACGTTCTCGGTTCAAAAGACAAAGCATAAGCAAGTCGTCTGAAACGAAATATAAATAAAATAGGCGGTGTGTCAAAATTGACGCATCGCCTTTTTTAGTTGATGTAGGGAGTTTGGCACATCACAACAAATCGGGTCAATTATTTATTATGTCTGTTTACGGGTGAGGTGTCCATTGATAAGTCCTATTGCTCGGCCACTGTTGGACTCCATGTGTTTATATTTTGATGAAATGATACTAAAAAAACTGCTGAGCCAAACTTGACACAGCAGTTCCATATTTTTACTTAATCGCCGCTGATTTAATCGAGGGCCTTTTTGGGGTAGAGGGATTCCCACCATGAGTCATCGTCCTGAAGATATTTGGCAAACCAGGCAAAAATAGTGTCTTGCCACTGTTTGCGTTTCTTGAAGTCGGTCACCTGGTGGTTGGCGTCCTTGACGGCTACAAAGGCGGTTTCGTTGCCGAGGAGTTTGAGAGCGGTATACATCTGGATGCTCTCGCCGATGGGTACGTTGGTGTCAACGTCGCCGTGGAGAAACAGGATGGGTGTGTGGATTTTGTCGGCATTGTAGAGCGGACTTTGCTTGACATACAGGTCGGGATGGCTCCAGGGATAACTGTTGGCCATCGAGACTTCGCTATAGGAATAACCCCAGTAACCTTCGCCCCAATAGCTTGTGTGATCGCTGATGCCGGCATGTGAAATGGCTGCCGCAAAAAGGTCGGTTTTGGTCTGGAGCCATTGTGTCATGAAGCCGCCATATGATGCACCGATACATCCGATTTTGGCCGGGTCGACCCATTGGTTTTCGTTAATAAATTGCTGAACACCCTCGATGATGTCCTCGGCAACTCCCTCACCGGCTGTGTTGACGTGGCGCGAGCCCCATTCCTGACCAAATCCCGAACATCCGCTCGGGTTGATTGCCAGCACTATATAGCCGTGGGCGGCATAAACCTGATGGGGATAACGGCTGTTGAATATTCGTGCGGTGGGGTTGCAACCACCGTAGTAATTGACGATTACAGGATATTTGCGCGATGGGTCAAAGTTGGGTGGGAGCACATAGCGGGCATTGATGCTGTCGCCGCGTGAAGTGACATAGGTCCAGGGAATGCACTCGCCGAGGCCTATTCCGTCAAGTCGTTCTCCGCTCAGGTCTTCGAGCATGTTGTGACGCATGTTTTTGGTGTTGAGCGAGTATAGGCGGTTGGCGTTGGATGCGCCCATGCCGTAGTAGAGCATGACGGGAGCATTGCCGGCGAGGGAGAACGACGATATGTATTCTTCACCGGCCTTGAGGTTGTCGATTTTACCGTTGGCAAGGTTGACGCGGTAAAGATTGCGGCGGTCTTTGTCCTCGCCTATAAAGTAGATTGAGTTGTCGTTGCGACTCCACTCGATTATCTCGATAGCAGGGTCAAAATCGCGCGTGAGAGGCGTTATTTTGCCCGTGGCGACGTCCATGACGAGCAGCTGGTATTCATACATGTTGGCGACCTTGTCGTCGGGCAGATTGCGCCCTATGCCGTTAAGACCGTCGGGCGAGGCCACGATGGCGATTTTTGTTCCGTCGGGCGAGATGCGTGCCGACCCGATGAAGCCGTCTTTGTCGATGACCTGACGCGTGGTGTTGTCCTTGAGATCGAGCAGATAGAATGAAGTGAGAGCTGTCGGGCGTTTTTCGAGACGCGATTCCGACACGCTGTAAAGCAGCTTGGTTCCGTCGTCAGTGATGTTGCAGAGGCTAACGTTACGGTTGCCAAATGTCAGCGGTGTCGACAGTCCGGTTGCCAAATCCATTTTCATGAGCGACCCGCGGTTGCGCCATCCGGGCTGACGGTCCTCGGGGTGTATTATCTCATACAAATCGGCGCTTTTTTCTTTGGGGCCTTCCTGATATTTTGTGTAGACGATAAAATCTTCGGTCGGAGCGATTGTGAAACGTATGGCAGGGAGATTGTCGGCGATAACAGTCTCATTGTTGGTGAGAGGGTCGACGGTGACGAGCTGACGGTTGCCGCTGAGATTGCGCACGTAGTAGAGCAGTTCGCTCTTGGGCATCCAATGGAGATTTTCATTGAATCGGCCGAGCTTGCGACCCGTTGTCAGGTCGGTGAGTTCGGTGGTGTGAGTGGTCGCACCCCCGTCGTGGGTATAGACATAGTTGGCGAGCATATATTTTCCGGCGGGTGACACTTCTACCGAGCTGTAATCTTTGCCTATGAGAATATCGTCGAGAGTGATGCGTCGCTGCTTGTCGCTGTTGACGGTCAGTAGCTCGGGACGGTCAGTGTCGACAGTCACGCTGACGGCTTGGTTGGGGTCGGTTCCGTCGGTAAGACACTTGATTGTGATGTCATGTGTGGCCGGTTTGAGTGCGAGAGCATCCCCGTCGAGCTTCTTGCCGTCGAGATACACTTCATAGTTTTTGATTCCGTCAACATTCAGTTTACCTGTGACATAACGTTCATTGTCAAGCGTGAAGTGGAGCATGTGAAGAGCAGTGCCGGTTGATTGCAATTTGACAGGCCCGCTGACGGTCTCTCCTTTTCCGGCCGCCGAGAGCGCCAACGGGGTTTTGAGAAGCGAAGCGGTGTCAAATTTTTTTGAATTGACATCTATACTATCGACCATCACTGGATTATTGATTGAAAACGGGCCTGAATATTTCATCGACGATATATTGATGATTTCAGCCTGTGAGGCCAGCGACAATGCACCTGCCATTGCCAGCGGTATGAGACGTCGGGATATCTTTTGGTTCATTTTTAAAATGTCTGCGTAATAATTGATTTAAATTTAAGTGTTTACAAAGTTACGCATAAAAAACAAGATAGCGAAGGAAGTAGGAGATAAAAAAATCACTTATAAAATTGAAATTTTTAATGCTGTATCGCTGAATGATACACCATCGCTCTAATTTTGCAGCGTAACTTAAAAAACATCAAAATGGAACCTATCACAAAAAATGAATTTCTCAACTCAGTTCTTGAAGCCGAAGCATGGAAAGAGATTTCTCAGTCAGAATCGCTCAGCATGGATATGCTTGAAAAATATGTCGATAAACTCGATTGGGATGAAGTTAGCGGCAATACAAAAGTGCTTTGGACAATCGACGGTATCAACAAATTTATCAATCGCATTGATTGGGACGAGTTCTCGCGCAGTTGTTCCGATCACCTCATTTGTGAGTCGGTACTCATGAAATTTTCCAATCGATGGGATTGGAAAGCGCTCTCCAATCGAGATTGTTTCTACAATAACTGGAGCCTCCTCGAAAAATTTACCGACAAAGCCGATTGGTCAGAAATCATCACAAATTGGAGCATCGAGAAGCCACTTGAATTTTTCGCACGATTCCAGCAATACATCCCCATGTCAAAGCTCCAGGACTCTCGCCTATGGAACGAAATGGTCGAGGCGCGTGCCAAAAGCATTATGCAGGAAGCTGTGGGGATAAGGTGAAAATGGGTATACCAATCAGTATCATAGTAGTGTATTAATTTTGCATTTGAAGTGGTTGCTAAACTTAGCATTCGATTTCAGGTGTATTACTGCTCATATTATTGAAATCTATCAACTTAGAAGACCTAAATTTGCGAACCCTAAAAAATATTAGTAAATTTGTGCCATAAACCAACTTAGTAAAATTTAATAAGATAAAGGCTTGTGCTTGCTTAAGGCTACAATCTAAATGATTTAATACCCTTTTATCGTGGAATCTACAAAAAGTGAAAATTTAATAGAGCAAAAAGCCATTGGAGACTTACTATGTGGCTATGAGTTCCATATTCCTCCTTATCAGAGAGGTTATCGCTGGACAAAACAGCAAGTGGTAGATCTTTGTAACGACTTGTTGGAATATGCTCTTAGGCCGTTATCGGATATAGCGGATACAAAAACTTTTTACAGTCTTCAACCTTTGGTTGTAAAATATCGTAATGAGAAGTCATTTGACGTAATCGATGGACAGCAGCGACTGACCACAATCTACATATTGTTTCGCTTCTTGATGGCTGAATTGGGACCAACACCTGATAGGTTAAAACGTATACAACGAGATGTAAACCTCTATTCAATTATCTATGAAACTCGTAAAGATGATACTGATTTTATTGCAGATTTAGGTTCTTATGGCTGGGAAGAACGACTTAGTGCGTGGGCAATGGATATTGATATAGCTCATATTTATAATGCATATCAATATATGAAAGAATGGCTATATCCTAAGGATGAGAATGAAAGATATTCAAGTGTAGCTACTTGTAGACGATTTATAAAAGAGGGAATGGACTCATATGAGATTGCACTTAAACTCCTGACTCTTCTAAAAAATAAAAAGGACACTACAAAACCCGAGGGAAATGCACAGTTTATTTGGTATCAATTATCCTCAGATAAAGATGCTATAGAAGAGTTTATTGTTGAGAATAAGGGAAAAATAGGTCTCAGCGATACTGAAAGAATCCGAGCTTTGTTCTTATATCGAGAAGATAAAAACAATGAGGTCGATGTGGCTCAACAAATAAGCATTGCTAAGGATTGGGATGAGATAGAGACAACACTTCAAGATTCAGGATTTTGGTCTTTTATTAGTTCCGAAAATTTGGAAGAGGGTAGAATATCTCTATTATTTCAGTATATTAATAATATAGATACTCTTAAAGATAAAAAAGTATCCAGTGATCTATATCGATTTTACGAGCAGAAGTTTGCAGAAAAAGAAGGGAATGTAGCTATGAGGGAATGGGAAAGAATTCTCGAAGCTTTTCGAATGCTAAAAAACTGGTATAAGGATGCGTATTTGTTTAATATAATAGGTCTTCTCACACGGGAAGGTATTAGTCTAAATGATATTGCACATATCTACTATAGCCAAGATGTAAAAACAACGGCACAGTTTGTTATAGAACTTAACAAAATTGTTAACAGAAAATGTCTTCCCCGGTTAGGATCAGAAGTTAAGGAAGGTGAAGAATCTCACATAAAGACCGGTCAGAATGATAAATTTGGATTTAAATTTGGAGAGCTCCATCTTAACCTCAATTTTAATGACCATAAAGATAAAATTCGTTCATTGCTTTTGTTTTTAAATATTCTGGTTTTAAATGAGCAAATTGAGAATCATAGAAAGAATGATATGGCCTATAGTGGTAATGAGTATCGTTTTGCGTTTGATTTGTTTGACAAAGAGACGTGGGATGTCGAGCATATAGATTCGGCAACCACCAATCAACTTAAATCAGAGTCCACAAGAGCAATGTGGATACATAATGCTGATGCGGCTATAAAGCATTTTTACAAGAAAGACTACCCTGCTTTTTTGGTAGTAAAGGAAAAATACGAGTCAGGAGAAACAAACTTTGAGACTCTCCACAAAAAAGTTATTGAGTTAACGGATATCGAATCATCCGATGAGGAAATGAAGAATTGGATAGGGAATCTAACACTTCTTAACGCCAATATAAATCGTGGATATGGAAATGATATTTTTGCTGCTAAATGTATGAAGATTGACGAAAAGGTTAACGCTGGTGCGTTTGTTCCGGTATGTACACGCATGGTGTTTTATAAGGCAATACCAAATAATGAAAATTCAGCAAGCCACCTCGAATGGAATTTCACCGACAAGAAAGCATATCATGATTGGATGCTGAAAAAGATTATGGATTTCAAAAAAAGATTCCCACTCAAAATAGAATACTAAAATGAGTATATCAAAATTACATACATTAGAGAAACTCCTGTCTGATGGAGTCGATATTTCGGTCAACGATAATGAGGATAGAAATTATCCGATTGCTGGCATCCTTATTCCTCGCATACAGCGCCCCTATGCTCAGGGACGCAGAAACAAGAATATTAGTGATATTCGTCGTAATTTTGTCGAGAATCTGTTGTCTGCAGTGTCATCAGAGGAAGCGTGTACACTTGAACTCAGTTTTATTTTCGGTTCATTGCAAAAAGTTAACTGGGATAATTCAAGACGTATTAATGAAGCCCTTGAACTTCTTGATGGTCAGCAGCGACTTACTACGCTCTTTCTTCTCCATTGGTATCTTTACAAAAAAGAGAGTTCAAAAGACTTACCAGAATGGTTATCTCGATTCCGATATGAGACGAGAGATTCTTCTACAACATTTTTATTGAAAATTACAGATAATTCAATCGAGATTGACTTGAATGAGATTGTAAAGGGGAACGATACCAAATCAGAGGATATAATAAAACCATCCGAGGCTATTACACGCCTTATATGGTTCAATAATGATTTCCGTTGTGACACTACTGTAATGTCGATGCTGTGTATGCTGGATGAAATCGATTCACAATATAAAGATCTTGATAAAAAGGGTAAGACTCAAGGGCGTATGCTTCATAAGAATCTGGGACGGATACAATTCTATATCAGATTACTTCTTAAATTTGACATGTCTGATTTACTGTTTATTAAAATGAACAGTAGGGGATTGCCTCTCGTACCTTTTGAAAATTTCAAGGCGGATGTGATGAAATATATGGAGAAGGCTAAGACATATGACGAGTTAGTGTATGTAATTAATGACAATCCATCTCCTTTTCATTTTTATTTTGCATCTCAAGTTGACACTAAATGGGTGTATATTTTCTGGGACCGACCTGCTATTCCTATCAAAGGGTCGATAATAGAACTTGATGATAAACGTACAGGTGCGCGCTTTTTTCGTTTTTTTAACCGGATGCTTTTCACGAAACTTGCGGTAGACTATGCTGAAACTGAAGATTCTACTGAAATGGAAGAATTGGAATCTGCATGTGAATTCTTTCGTACCATCCCAGAAATCTCCATGAATGAGCATTTAACAGATTGGAACACTAAATACTTGCCTGCGATTTCCCGTTGGAATGGAGGTGAGGACTATTTCCGTCAAAGCGCTAAAGTTCTAAATGTTCTATCCGACAATTATACCATGGGAATTAAATTGAGAGATGCAATTAGGAAATCACCATTCATATCGACGTCTAAATTTGATATATTTTCAAAAGCCAATGATGCTAACGGGACTTTTACTTATGCTCATAGAGCATTTTTATCCGTAATCATTGACTTTATTATACAGATACCAGAAGAATATACTATTACATCTTCGATTGTTGCAAACAACCTCAGAAAATTGATTCGTGTGCTTCATAATGTAATAGAGTATACAGAAATAGATAAACAAAATATCCTTGATTTTATCAAGGCTTTTCATAAAATACTCCTCTCCATTGAAGTGCAATCTGGAGATTTTTATTGTGCTATCGCAAAATATGATGGCAACTTTGAGTGGATTAAGGCAGAAGCTGCAAAGGCTAAAGATATTTGTCGGGATGGTAGGTTTGAAGCAGTGATGGTCCGTGCTGAAGAACATCCGATTCTCCGCGGTCGCATTACCCCAATATACAAACAAGGAGAAATGACAGTAGAGCAACTTTCAGAGTACGTTGATGAATTATTTCGAATATTCCCTGTTGATAAAAAAGGAATATGTTTGGGTATCTCTAATGACTACGCTCTGGAAGACTCTCATCTGTTGATTCGCGCCATGATGAGTTGTCTTACGAGCTGGGATAAGCTTGTTGGAACTTATGTCACAGAACGAGGTTTTGTCATACGAGGGGGAGAACCAGTCAATAGCCAGTATCTGTCAAATATTCTATTAGGGAAGGGTAGGGCTGAGAGTCTGTTTCAAAGGTACTTTTTTGAATATTTTGGTAAAAAGGATTTTGGTAAATATCTTGTTGAAGTAATTGAAAATGCTGGTACTCATGAAATAGATGACGAAAGAACAAGAGATGTTTACAACAGATTGGTGACCGAATCAGACTCATGCAAACTTTATAACTGGATAAAAAGCCGAGAGAAAGATCGCCCGGATAAAGAGCCCGTTGTTAGATGGCTTAGAGATGCGGGAATTCTCAATTATGACGGTACTAATTATGACCGTCTGGTATTAACTACACCTCGTCGATATGTTATTCCTGCTATAATCCACATAACAGGAGCGCACTTTGAAGATAAAAGTCAAGAAGGACATGTACAGAGATTTGGGGAATATTTTGCTTATGATGTGAGTGTTGTTAAAGATATTAAAACTAATATGGGACTTGATATAACAATTAAAGCAACGTTTTATCCAAATGGTTTGTGCAAAGTTTATGTGAAGTCAACATCTCAGGAAGTTCACAACGCGCTTAAAACTGACCATAATAAGGATGAGAGTTCTTATTGGCATTCTTATAAAGATGAGTCATCCGCACAAGTGATTGGTCAAAAGATAAATGATTGGGCAGCCCTGTTGCAAACTGGATGTTAGTATACTATTCCAACTATAGACAAAACAGAGAAATATTGTTTTCAGATCTATCTTACCGGGTCCCCGCAATACTGTCGTCTTCCGCACTTGGGGCAGTGCTCTCCGCGCCACACGCTGTCAAACTGCTCCATTGCGGCCTCGACGAGGGTAGGTTCGTTGGTAAGGATTCCAGCCTCAAAGTTACGGCGCGTGCTGCTCTTCATACCTATACCGGCGCCGGTCAGATTGGCCGAGCCGATGTAGGCAGTTTCATAGTCAAAGATGAGCATCTTGAAGTGGACACGCGGGCACAGCATCCGTTCCAACGAGGTTCTCAGGGCCGGGTAGCGGTCAAAATCCTCCTGGAAAGCCGGTCCCGGCTCCTTGGCGTGTATAAGCCGTACTTCAATCCCGCGTTTCAATAAACGTGCAATAACCCCGAGAAACGGTTCGGTCGAGCTCCCCGCTTTCACATGCAGGTCTTTGATGTCGGCAGTGCCAATCCAGAGCGACTTTCGTACACCGGCTACTCTGGAAAGCACTTCGTTATAGTGATCATCATTCGTAATAAAACGGATGAAAGGGGGATTGTTATTCATATTCTATATAATGTTTTATGTCGCGCTCGGCTTGTAGAAAACGGTTGGCGGTGTGAAGTATTATACTTCGGGCGCCGTCATCGTGAGCCAAAAGATCAGTGTGGGTGGCAAACTCTGTCAGCATATTGAATACTGTCCAGACGTTTAGGTCAGTCTTGACCAATTTTGCTTGTTTCTTAATGTCAACACCACGAGTGCTGAAATAGTTCTCATATTTTCGTGTTGGCAAAAAGGAATCAACAGTTTCGGCCGACATATTCGTTTGGTGTCCCGTCAACTCTCGACTGATACTTTGCAATTCAAATAGAGAGCATGTGGTATTCATGGCTTCCAAAGCCTTTTCTTCATAGGTCCGGAATCCGATTTTAGGCAACTGACGACTTTTGGCCAGTTCAATCATGCGATGCACTTCTGACGGATTAAATGAATAAAGTTTCGTTTGCTGTTTCTTCACAGTCGCCACCGCTCCATTTGTACATACAAGACGTGTATAGAAGTTGCCAAGCTCAATCTCGTCGCCGGTCCAATGAAGATAGGCACCATCGGTTATCGTGTCCTCTCCTGGCGCAAACTGCTGTATGGTTGGAGTCCGGCTTTGCATGTATATCATGATGTCAAACAGTCCGTTGCTGCGAACGTCCATTTTCTCAAGTTCATAACGGGCATCTTCCATAAACAGTTGGGCAAAGTCAAAAAATTGTTGAGGAGGGATGAACTCCTGTTTTGGAATTAAAATGTTAACAATATGTCTTGTTTCAGGGGATGCGATGATAACCACATCCTTATTGTTGGCAAGACTGTTGGCATCAGAAAGGAAGTTTCGGAAATTAACCTGTCCGACATCACCCGAGGCGTTTCTCACCATGTTGAGTTGAGCTCGGCTTGTACCAATTTGTCGATTAAGTGACTCAATCACCGATGGTTCGAAAACAAGATCCATACCGTTGAGGTCAAACAACGGTCCGTCGATTTGTCTAAGGTCGCCCAATGCGACTTTTTTGTGCGGAAATAGCTGCTGTTCTATTTTAGCAGATTGGGAAATGAAATTTGGCATTACTGATTATCTATATTTTCAGAGTTATTAAATAGTTCGTCAAAACGATCGGCATATTTGCGCAAACTGTTTGCAACCTCAGTCTGCATGCGTCTGATTCGGGCGTCTTTTTCATATCGTTCTTCGTCAAACCGTACATCACCTGTCGTGCTCAAATCATAATATAGCCTAACGCCTACATCGCCGCGCCTATGCTTTGAGAATACCACATATCGGTCCGAGAAAACATTACGCGGATTGTCAAAACGTAATTCCATCATTGCGGTGATACTGTGTTTCAGTCGGTTGGAACCTATAAAGTTACCCGATTTTGTTACTTGTTGAATTGTTAGAAAGGTCGTGTTTAAACCTCTTTGGTTTTGAGCTTTATTATTTCGCTTTATCATTGCCAGCATCCGATTTTCGGCCTCCTTCATGCGTAAATTCTCTTCGTCCTTTATGATGCCCTGAAGTTCATAAAATGAATCAATGGCTACAATATCCCAGCCAAGGTCAAGAGTAGCTTCTATTTCAGTGAGGTTATGAGAACAATCATTACCCGAAAAACTACTCTCAATAAATAAGATATCGATATACTTAAATTTAGGGTAGCGCTGAACATAGATGGCAAGGTCTATTTCGTTCATTTCGGCGCTTACAAATAATATACGGGCGTTGGGGTAATAATTCATGATGTTGGCAAGCATATCCAGCACAATAGTTGTTTTGCCCGAGCCAGGATCGCCAATAATCATGTAATTTACACCCTTGGGGAGACCATTATAGCTACATAGCAATCGGTCGAGTACCGTATGGGTATCGAAGTTTATGAATAGCGACTTGTCAAAATTCAAGTCGCACATTCTTACAATATTCGGGATTCTGACATCTTCAATCATGATAGCAAAGTTAGAGCTATGATATGCCGGATTGCGACATAGACTCAATAAATTTAGTCATCTTCAAATATATGCTTATCTATTTCTCTCACCATGTCATCAATAAGCCTGACAAAGTGGCGGTGCTGAATGGCAACCCCAATCACGATACCCATCAATCCTTTTACATAGAATGAGTGGGGAGGTCCTATAAAATATGCTAACCCACCAAGAATTATCGGCAGAATAAGTAATCGCAAATATTTGACATATAAACAAAGCAATTTGTATAACATATTGATTCATTTAAATATAAAAAGAGAAATAGTATCCCAAAACTTGAATACTTTTGAAAAAAGACATTTATGAGATGATCTGTTTCGCCTGCAAAAGTATGGCATAGTTTGATATTGGACAATTAAACTGTTACCATTAATCAATTGACGCAAATAGTCATGGATTATGAGCTATAATTATCCGTTTTATTAGTCGAAATTGTGATTATTTGAAGCGCAATTTCATCTTTGACATCATTATCTACGCCTTTAATTAGTGTAGGACGTATGTCTTTAACTGTGAATGTCGGGTTAAGAGCGTCATATAGCCGGTTATCTTCATCTACGGTCAAAGAGTATTTGTCGCTTGTGTAAGCCACAACAATAACTTCTGTCGCTCCCTTGCATATATCCTCCAATGTCGGGCTAAAATTTGCAAGCAAATCAATTAGATAATCCACTCGGTCAGACTTCCCGTAAACATGAGTTTCTCTCCAGGTCTCATAAATCTCCCCGGCGTTAAAAATCGTTGATTCTATATTTTTTACAGGTACATTGGTTCGCTTGACTAAAGTATCTAACAGATGCTGACGCTTTTCGAGTTTTTTCAGTTGATTAATACGCTTATCTATACGATATTGACGTTTCCGTTTACTACGATTTAAATGTAATCGACGTCTGCCGAGATTGCGCCATTCATCCGATGAAAGGTAATAGGTCATACGATCGGGTTCATCCTTTAGCTGGCGTTTCAGTTCTTTCCGGGTTTCCGCCGAGACATAAGGCAATATGCTTTTAATCTGAAGCTTCTTTACCAATAGTCCATATTTAGTGAATGACTTACGATCTATTTTATTATTAAATAGCTCCTTGGTCCGACGAGGGGTAAAGCCATAAAAAGTCATGCCCCAAAGAATGGCTCCTGCCAGTTCGGCATCGGTAAATGGATTATATTCAGGTTTGATTACGTCTTTACCCACCGTGTTGTGCCAAAAATCGCCTTCAACATTTAGGGCAAGAAGTGGCAACGAATGGAGCTCATACCATTCTTCTCTTGGCATAACGTCAAAAGTTACCTCGCCTCCGTGGCCCTCAAAATTGGTATTACGGATAATATCAAACGCCTCCTTATAACCGGCAAGACATTTTATTGAGCCTTCGTTACGGTGAGTATTTTGTAGTGCCTTGACGATTTCGTCAAAACTAAGGGAATTGAATAATTCTTTTACGGTCATAGCTATATCATTTTCGGGCAAAGTTAGCTATGAGGTGACGCGAATCGTGATACAGCAAACAAAAAGTGCAAAATAGGATATCAAACAAGTTTTACAGTAGGTTTGTTTTAATTCTAAATTATAAAAAGAAAACGATGAAAGTACTTGGAATAAACGGAAGCGCCCGCAAAGGCTGGAATACCCGGACATTAGTAAATAAGGCTCTTGAGGGAGCAGCCTCTATGGGCGCGGAGATTGAACTCATTGACCTGTATACAGAGCCTCTTAAAGGCTGTCTTGAGTGTTTTGCGTGCAAACGAAAAGGCAATAAGACCGGAGGGATATGTGCCATCCGCGACAATATGCGTCCCCTGCTCGAGAAGGCTCACGATTCCGATGTAGTAATAATCGGGTCGCCCAATTTCTTCGGTTATCCATCGGCGATGGTTCGTGCTTTCATGGAGCGTTTCCTTTATCCCCTTTCTACCTATATGGTGAAAGACGGTCAGCATGTCAAACTTTTGGGCGAGAGAGTAATTCCCGCTGGAATGATTTTCACGATGAATGCCGACAAAGAATATTATGACCATGGCGGTTATGCGGCAACACTCGGTTCTACAACTCGATCATTGCAATATGTGCTTGGTTATGCCGAGGAATATGATAGCTTTAACACACTCCAGTTCAAAGATTACTCACAAATGGATGCAAACATGTTTGATGCTGACGATAAAATGCATCAGCATGAGGTGCAGTTCCCCGTCGACGAGCAAAAATGCTATGAAATGGGACAACGCCTTGTCGCTAAGGCTCGAGAATTGAATAAATAAAAGTTTGATATCATCTAAGCAGAGTATCTCAATTATCCTTTGAGCATAATTACTTCATAACTCCTCCCCATAGCAGCCTTCGCTGAAATATTCAGTATCGAGCCACTCATCCTGCACCCTGCCGCCGTTACGATTGACAGTTGCCTTTAACCATTTCAAACTGTGAGGCTCAAGTTCAGTGTAATCATTTGCCAATATTCTTAACCGTGAATCATTGCTGACCGAGATTTTTCTCAAATTCCAACAAAGGGAGATGTCGAGTTCCTCGATATTGGAGTTATTAGTCAAGTCAAGAGATTTAAGATTTTTACTTGACCTGCATATAACCTTTTTTAATCCTGGCATAGAAGACAAGTCAAGATTAGGGGCATAATACTCGGTGACAACAAGTGTTTCAAGGTTGGGACATCCACTGAAATCAACATTGGAGAGCTGGGTGTATTGCAGATATGTCAACGCGGGACAATCCTTAAAGACTACATGATTAACATCTGTTTCCCATGTGCCGTCGACAAGAGCTAACAATGAGTCGCTGTCGTCCGACAAAAACTCAATCTCAAATGGCAACTCTTTCCCTTCGGCCGATTTGTAGTAGTGAGCAACGCGGCTCATGCTGTAGCCGGGATGATGACATAATGTAGAGTGAGTGCCGTCGCCCCAGTGTACTTCAATTGAAGTTCCCGGCTTCAACATGGCGTCAAACCACACATGATTACCCTCGGTCCACTTCAAAGTATTAATTGATATTTGTAATAAATGTTTCATATCTTATGCTTTTTTGCACAAAATTAGAAACGACCTGTCCCAAATATCGATACACGATTAATAAAATTTCTCCGGTTTAGATTTTTATGAAAAATGTTGAAGTTATAAAAGTTTCATTGCAATAGCTGCGCAGGCTTCGGCATCGGCGAGGGCGTGGTGGTGGTTCTCCATATTGTAGCCACAGGCGGCTGCCGAGAGGTGGAGCTGATGGCTCGGCAAGTCGAGACAGCGGCGCGAGGCGGCAAGGGTGCAATGAAATTCATAGCCGGGATATTCCATCCCATATTCCTCAAAGGCGGCTTTGAGACAGCTCTCGTCAAACGGACGGTTGTGAGCCACAAGCGGCAGCCCCTTGATTTTGTCAACGACGCGTGCCCACACCTCGGGAAAGCGGGGTTGACCGTCGGTGTCGGCACGGGTGAGACCGTGGACTTCGGTCGTCCAGTAGGTATAGTAATTGGGGGTCGGTTCAATCAGGCTGTAAAATTTGTCGACAATCATGCCGTTGCGCACAATCACGACGCCCACACTGCATACGCTTGACCGCCGGCCGTTGGCTGTCTCAAAATCTATTGCTGCAAAATCAGTCATCAGTCCTCGTTATACAGTTCATACATATCTGTAATCCAGCTTTTCATGGTCTTTCGCAACGAGGGCGGAGACATCACCTCAATCCTCCCGCCGGCCTGGAGCAATTTCATTACAAAATCGTAGGTGGGGGCGACGTACAGTTCAAAGTCGGCATACTCGCCACAGTCCTCGATGAGCCGCTGGCTGTGGTGTAGCGGCAGCGATTTGAGGTAGTGTTTGTGGGCCTCGTTGGCGCGGATGACGATGCGCTCCGGCTTTTCGTCATACCCGATTACAATGCCATATCTGGTCGCAAAAAACTCGTCGGCCGAGAAGTTTTTGGGCAATCGGAACGTGTCTGAAGTCGGCTCGACACTCTCCAGCCTGTCGAGTCCATACACCTTGATTTCGTTGCGGTTGTTGCGTCCCAGCACATACCATCGGTTCTCAAACAGTTTTACACAGTAAGGCTCGACGGGAAATGTAAAACTCTTTGACATATTGAATGGCCGGTAGGTGATGCTGATGACACGGTTTTCCTTCATTGCCATGAGTATAGTCGTGAGATAGTCGCGTCCCGAGGGAATCTCGTCGACGATAATGCGGTCTTTGAGCGAGAGGTTCTCGCCGATGATGTTGCCCACAGCCCACGAGTCAAGCATCCACTTTTTCAGCCTGTTGTCGTCGATATTCTCGGGGTTGGCTATGAAATAGCAGTAACCTCCTGTCGTCTGGCACTCGATGTCGATGCCAAACTGGTCGGCAATGGCCCGGCGCCAGCGGTTGAACGTGGCGCGGTGAAGCGGACGGCAGTCGCTTAAATCTTTGTTGCGTTCCCACAGGTCCGACAACTCTTTGTGGGAAATTCTGTCGGCGCGGCGAATTGTTTCAATCAGCCATGTATATTTTTGCAGTTGGTTCATCTCTTTTTGATTTAATACTGCAAAGATAGTCAAAGCCTGTCACATTTTGTGATACAGGTCATGGTAAAAGTAAGATATTTTTGTGGAAAAAATCAGAATTGAGCAACAAAAGGCTTGAAACCTGTAAAAATTGTTGTGCCGATTTTGATGCCGATGGAATTTTATGTAAATTTGTAGCATATTCTAAAAACACTTTGTAGATCGTTCGGAAGGCGATTGTCGAATTATTTTTAGATTTTATACCGATGAGAAAGAAATTCCTCCTTACGGTTGCAATGGCTGCCGGTTTCGGCATTTCATGCAACTTGCACTCTGAAAATGTAATCACGTGGGAAACACTCGGAAACGGTCATACAGCCGCTACCGGTAACAAATATATACAACGTTTCACCATACAGGCCGACGGCCCGTTTGAACGTCTTGCATTCTGTGCTTTCAAGCGCGGGCTGAAGTCTGCTAACCCTGCCGACACTGTAATCGAGCTGTTGCCCGGATACTATGCCGTGGCATCAGACCGTTTTTCCCAAGCCTCACCATCGACGCCGGTTGTTGTCGATCTTGTCACCGACGGAGCTTTGCACAATATATCGTTTGCTCCCGACGGCATGCATCTCGTTGCCGACGGTAAACCTGTCAGGGCCATCAACATCCGCAAGCCGATTATCGATCGCCAGTCCCAGTATTCAACTCCGACATCTGACGGCATTCATGACCCGATGACTTACGGTGCCGGGATATATGCCATCAACGATAGCCTGCGCAGCAGTCACCGTCAGGCTCCCTACATGGCTATCCCCACTCCCAAGTCAGTTAAGCTGACAGGCCGCAATGTAACCCGTCCCGATGCCGATAATGTAAAAATTGTAAAGGTTAACAATCCGCATCACGACTATTATCGTGTATCAATCGGGGGTCCGCGCCTGACTGTCTACACCAACAGCGAAACCCCGGAAGCTGTTGTTTCATCAATCATGAGACGCGTCGATAGCGCGACTCTTCCCGACGGTCGGGTACCCGGCGCTGTTATCGAAGACTGGGCCGACCTCCCTTATCGCGGTCTGATGATTGATGTTGCCCGTAACTTTACCGATGCCGCCAACATGAAGACTCTCATCGACCTGATGGCCGATTACGGGTTAAACGTGCTTCATTTCCATGTAGGCGATGACGAAGGATGGCGTGTGGAGATTCCCGAGCTGCCCGAACTAACCACCGTAGGTGCTCGCCGAGGTTATACCGAAAGCGACGACGTTACGTTCCTGAAACAGATATACAGCGGCGACGGCAACCCCGAGGCTACCGATACGCCTGCCAACGGATTTTATACCGTCGATACCTATATTGACCTTCTCCGTTATGCCAAGGCCCGCGGAATCGACATCATCCCTGAGTTTGACAGTCCCGGTCACAGCCGCGCGGCCATCATTGCTATGGAACAGCGATATAAAAACACGGGCGATGCATCGCTGAGACTCATTCATGACGGCGACACATCAAAATATACCACCGCTCAGGATTTTCACGACAATCTCATGAATCCGGCTCTCGAAGGTCCTTATAAATTCTGGGATATTGTGGTTAAATCAATAAAAGATACCTATAACAAAGCCGGGGTTCCTCTCAAAGCTATTCACATCGGTGGTGACGAAGTGCCCAATCATGCATGGGACGGCAGTGGGCCTGCTCAAAATCTGATGAAAGAGAAGGGTATGGAACATCAGCGCGAACTTCATGCCTACTTTGTTGACCGTGTCGGTGAGATAGCCGAGCGTCATGGTGTGAAAATTGCCGGATGGCAGGAAATAGCACTCGATCACTCGGCCGATTATGACACCAAGATGTTGCCGAGAGTTGAGGCTGTCAACTGCTGGACAAGTGCAGGTGACTTTGGTAGCCGCATCGCGTCTCAGGGCTATCCGCTTGTTCTCAGCAATGTCGACTATCTTTATTTTGACCAGACTCCTACATCTCATCCCGAAGAACCCGGACTGACATGGGGTGGTATTGTCGACGAGTTCAGTCCGCTTCATGCTACGGTTGACCGTCTTTGCCCTACATCACCCGAGGTACAGAAAAACGTAAAAGGTATTTCGGCACAACTTTTTGCCGAGACAGTGAGGTCGCGTGCTATGATTGAGCGTTATCTGCTACCTCGTCTTCTCGGACTGGCCGAACGCGCCCATAACATCACACCTACCCTCACCGACAGTGAATATTTCGGAGCTCTTACCGACGAGATGGACGGCTGGGTTGCCGATGGCCGCAACTTCTTTTTGCGCCAGCCCGGTATTAGAGTCAATCAAGGTAAAATAGAGATGAACGATGCCTATGGCAAGGGTGAGATACGATACACAATCGACGGATCGGTACCCACACGCGACAGCGCTCTATATACCGGACCAATCGATGCTGCCGGCATCACTCAGGTGAGAGCTCGTCTATTTTATGGTGATGCTGAGAGTGTTACAACAATATTAAATGTAGAATAATGTTATGTGGCGACTGTTTTTAATATTGATTGTTATCGCCGGGATTTTTGAGCCGGCTGTTGGTGCGGTCCGTTATATTAATGTTCGTGACGGTCTTTCAAGTCGTCAGGTTTATGAAGTAGAGGAAGACCCTGACGGGTTTATGTGGATATACACCAACTCGGGTCTTGATCGTTTTGACGGTCACACCATGAAACATTATTCGCTCAATCCCGGTGAAGAACAGAGCGATTACATTCAGTCGGCCACATCAATGCAACTTGCTCCCGACGGCACGCTGTGGATTGCAGTGAAGTCGGGAGCCATCTACCGCTATGACCGGCTTCTCGACCGGTTTGAGAAGGCTTACCGTTTTCTCGACCCGGCTATTTTGCTATACAATTTCACGTTCATGCCCGACGGCAGTCTTGTTGTTTGTACCAACAACGGACTCTACATATGCTCCAACGGTAAAGATATCGAAAAGATGGCTCTTGACGGCAAGCTGGTCAGGGCCGTTGTCCGCGTGCACGACGGCAGCTATTATGCCGGTACCGACCACGGTCTGTACCATATTGTTCAAAGCGGAAGCAGCTGGCGCGGAAGTTTTGTGCCCGGAACCGAGGGAGTATATGTCCTTTCTATAATCCAGTCGTCGGGTAAATTATATGTAGGATCTTTTTCTCAGGGCGTACTGACAATCGACGGGAATGGATCGGTCGGCACTCTCAATTTCAGTGTGCCTCCGTTGCCCGTAAACGCGCTTAAAAGCTATGGTGGTGACAGCCTGCTGATAGGTGTCGACGGTGCCGGTGTTTACCTTGTCGACTCGTCATCAGACAACCTTCTGCATCACTTTCGTGATGGCGATGAAAGCGAGTTTGATTTGTCGGGGAATACAATCTCCGATATCCACGTGAGCAGCGATAAAGGCATCTGGATTGGAACCAGTCATAACGGTGTTAACTATATCCCGCCGTCGGGTCATGCGGTAAACGTTATCAAGTCAAAGAAGGGTAATGAATCATCGCCGGTATCCGATTATATAAATGCCATTTATGAAGACGCGGACGGTGATTTATGGTATGGCACCGACCACGGTGTGAGCCGTCAAAATATTTTGAGCGGACAATGGTGGCGTTATCTTCAGCGCAACGACTATGTAGCCAGTGTGGTGTTGTCGTTTGGCGAGGACAGTCGAGGCCGTGTTCTCATCGGAACTTATGGCGACGGTCTTTATATCATTGACAAGACTACCGGTATAGTGAGTCGTCTTCCGCGCCAGCAACCTGGTACAAATACCGGTGTAGGCACCGATTATGTTTTTGCCGGTTATGGTACGCCCGATGGCAATGTTTGGATCGGCGGCATCAACGGACCTCTCACGTGCTATAATATCAATGATAACTCCTATCGATATTATGACGAGGATTGTATAGCCACTATCATCAATGACGGTGGCAAGCCGCTGTTTGGAGGCAATAAGGGAGTGGGAAAATATCATCCCGAGAGTGATTCATTTGAATGGACCCAGACATTTGACACCGTCACCGTGCGCTATCCCGTGAGAGTGTTGCTCACCGATACCGTCGGGACCGAGCTATGGATAGGCACTCAGGGCGACGGATTGGTAAGATATGACCGAAAAAATGGCACCGCACGCCGCTTCACGATAGCCGACGGCTTGAGTTCCAACTCAATTTACTCGCTTGCACGCGGCAACAATGGCGGTGTATGGATATGCACCGAGACCGACCTTTATCGCTATGATCCTGTCGACGGACGTCTCATGCGTTTCACCAGTTTTCTCGGTACAAACCGGGGCGTGTTCAATGCCGGTAGCGGCATCACCACCCGCGGAGGCAACATAATGCTTGGAACGGCCGAGGGTTGCGTGGTATTTAATCCGGCTGAAGAGTTCAAACATTCTACCGGCGGCAATATCCTTTTGACCGATTTCAAAATCCATGACCAAAGCATCATACCCGGTGGAGATGGTTCGCCGCTCATGGGCAATATAAATATGACCGACAACATAAGATTGTCTCACAAGCAAAACAGTTTTGAAATTGATCTTGCTCTCATCAACTATGCATCGCCCCAGCGCATAGGGCTTGAATATATGCTCGAAGGGTATGACGACAAACCGTCACATGCCGGAGCCAGTGTATCGTTACGCTACACCGATTTGCCCGCGGGAAAATATACTCTTGTTGTAAAAGCGATTGACCTTTATAGCGGCAAGGCGTTTGCCACCCGTAATCTTGCCATTGAGGTGAAACCGTCAATGTGGCTCAGTCCGTGGTCGGTTACTCTATACCTTGTTATTGCGCTGGTATTGCTTGGCGCCGCGATATCACACTGGAACAGGATAAGGCGAGAGCGACGCATCGAGTCTCAGTTGAGGTCTTATGCCGCAATAGCACACGATATTCGCACCCCTATGTCGATGATTAAAGCCCCGCTTCTAAGCGTCGAGCTCGAAAACGGTCTGAGCGAGCGGGCACGTACAAACCTGAAGCAGGCACGCCTCGGCATTGACAAAACCATGAACATGCTTGACGAGATGCTCGGTTTGAGGCGGGAAGCCAATGCCCCGGGACTTCAGGTGCAGCCGGTGGATATACTCAAGTATCTCCAGGTCAAGGTTGAGGAATATTCGACACTGGCTATATTCAAGGGGCTCAGGCTTGAATATCATGTGGACCCAAACCTCTCAACCGTCATGATTGACCCCGATAGATTTGACCATATTGTCGACAATCTTCTCTCCAATGCCATAAAATATACCAACAGCGGCAGTGTCACTCTTGATGCAAGACTTTCGGGACGTAAACACTGGAGTCTATCGGTGATAGATACCGGCATAGGTATATCAAAAGATGATGCACGTCACGTGTTCAGGCACCGCCACCGTTCAAATGAGGCTGCCGACTGTGATGCCTCGGGAACCGGTCTCGGACTGATAATAACACGACGGCTTGTTACCGACCATCGCGGCAAAATCACCTTTGACAGCCGTCAGGGCGTGGGTTCAACATTTAAGATTACCTTGCCGCTTACATTCCCCGACCGATATAGAGCCGGTATATCGGCCGACACAACCGACAGTCATGGTGATGGAAAACTGCAAGTCGATGAAGCATTGAATGATACCGGTGAAAAGAGTACGCTTGTTATCCTTGATGACGATGCCGATATGCGTTCATTCCTCAAGTCTCAGCTTGAAGAGGATTATAATGTTGTTGAGGTCGATGGAACTCCATCGGCTCTCGAGGAGATAAAGGAACGTAATCCCGACCTGGTCATATCTGACGTTATGATGCCGGGGCTGCGAGGTGACGAACTATGCCGACTGCTCAAAACCAATATTGATACCAGCCATATTCCTGTAATACTACTTACTGGACTTGCAGGGCGGGGTGATATTGTAGCAGGGCTTGAGGCCCGTGCCGACGATTATGTCATCAAGCCGTTTGACATCGTTGTGCTCAAGGCACGTATCCGAAATATAATCAAGAGCCGTCAGGAGCTTGGCAAGCGCATCCTTGCTCAGGACGGAGAGCCCGAGCGCGAGGAATATTCCAACGAGCTTGACCGTCGTTTCATGACCCGGACAATGGAAATAATCAGCAACAATATATCTGATTCAGAGTATTCGGTTAATGAACTCTGTTCCGACCTCGGCATGAGCCGAACATCGGTCTACAATAAGATAAAATCGATAAGCGGACAGTCGCCCAACGAATTTATGCGCATTGTCAGACTCAACCGTGCCAAGGAACTACTCGCCACCCACAGCTATAACATCAGCGAGGTTGCATATATGGTCGGATTTTCCGATCCCAAGTATTTCAGTACGTCTTTCAAGAAACAATTTGGATTCAGCCCGAGTAAAGTTTGAGATAAATAGCCTTTTAGTTATTTTATAAACCCTTTTTGACAGAATTTGAACCGGAATTTAGTTTCCGACCGTTAATTTTGCGTCATCATCATATCACATATTTTTAAAATGGAAACATATTTAGGGTTGGATTTTGGAGGTACCAAGCTGTTTATCGGAGAAGTTGACAGTGACGGTAATATCCTTTCCGGAAAAAAATACAGCACAGGTTATGTCAACCAGCAGTCGGCTGTTGACATCATTAAATCATCACTCAGCGACTATCTTCGCACGGTAGGTTGTGGTGACCGTCATCCGTCGGCAATCGGTATTGGTCTTATAGGGCGTGTTGACTCGGATTCGGGTCAATGGTTACAGATTGACGGCGACCGTTCTCAGGCAATTGATCTTGCATATGATATAACTGAGACATTTGGATTGCCTTGTTTTTTGAGCAATGATGTCAAAAGCGCCACTACCGCCGAGCAATGTTGGGGTTACGGTAAAATGAGCGACAATTTTGTGTATATCAACATCGGCACCGGTATAGCCGCCGGGACCGTTATAGATGGACGGCTCACTCGCGGAAGCCATTTTAATGCCGGTGAAGTCGGTCACACTCAGGTAGGTGTGTCGGTTGGTGTGAAGTGTTGCTGCGGACGTCGTGACTGTGTCGAGGCGATTGCATCGGGAAGCGGATTTGACCTTTGTGCCCGCATGATGAAACCTCATTATCCCGAGTCAGCGCTTGAGCTTCCACGACAGTCGGGCGAGCGTGTTGATGTCCGTCGCATTTACGAACTCGCCCGCATGAACGACAGCCTTTGTGAGACACTTGTCGACAACGCGGCTACCGGGATAGCCAATCTCATCATGAACCTTGTGCGTGTCACCGACCCCGATACGGTGATTCTTGGCGGCGGTATCGTTTCCGACCCTATGATGTATAACAAGATAATGATGCGCCTTCATCAGCACACAATGCGCTTCGTTACCAACGGGGTTGTGCTGACACGTCTTGATCCCGCCAATATAGGCCTGCTTGGCGCTGCTGCGGTTGCCATGTCGGGTTATAGAAAACTTCAAAATAAAGAACAATGAAAATAAGTATAGCCGACAGCCGGGAGCAGTTTGACGATACTGCCGCCCGACGCATTGTAGACCAGATTTGCCACCGCCCCGATTCTGTTATAGGATTATCGACGGGACGTACCACCGGCAATATTCACCGCCGGGTTTGTGAAATTCATTCATCACTTGACTTTGACGTGTCGCGTGTGACATTCTTCGGGCTTGATGAGGTTACAGGTGTTGACCGTGAATATGCAGGCGCATGTTATAAGATGCTGTTGACCGAGATAATCGAGGGCTTAGGTGTGAAAATGGAAAACTTTCTTATGCTTCCTACCCGTTCTGACGATTTCGATGCTGCCTGCCGCGATTTTGTATCGGCTATTGATAATCGTGGAGGTATTGACCTCCTCATTCTCGGGCTTGGCGAGAACGGTCATCTCGGATTCAATCAGCCCGGTTCACCTTTTAACGGCACGGCTTGCACCTCGCTTATGGACAGTCGACTCGAGGAGCGTATCCGCCGCGAGACCGCCACTCCCGACGATGTCCCTCTCGGCGGTGTTACTCTCGGTATTCGCGACATCATGCACGCTCGCCGCATCATCCTGGTTGCTAACGGAGACAACAAGTCCGATATTGTCAGGGAGATGTTGTGTGGCCCCGTCACTACCGATGTACCCGCCTCGATACTTCAGCTTCATCCCGACTGTGAATTTATTCTTGACAGCAAAGCTGCCTCAAGAATCGATGTAAAACAACTGCGTAACTGTTAAAACAATGTCAACAAACTCTATAACACGTCAGGTGGCGGGAGCCAATTATGTGACCGCCTTCCTCACCATGGTGATTCTGTTTTTCGTGGTGGGATTTTTAACAACCGTCAATACTCAGTTTCAGGCCCCGTTAAAAGAGGCTTTTCTTGACGGAATGGGCTCGTTGAAAAATACTTTTGCGACCCTCATCACATTCTCATGGTTTCTTGCCTATCCTGTTTGTGGCGGTCTCGGGTCAAAATGGGTTAACGCTTATGGCTACCGTTCGACGCTTGTTCGCGGTCTTGTAATGATGAGTGGCGGACTTCTGTTATTTTTCGCTTCATCGTGGATGTCAAGCAGCTACCCCGATGTTGTGATTTTGCTTGGCGGTCTATCGCTTCCTCCGGCTTTCCTGGTGTTTCTGCTCGGTTCATTTACCGTAGGTGGTAGTGCTACAGTGCTTCAGGTGGTTATCAATCCCTATCTCTCGGCATGTGAGGTAAAAGGCACCCAAAGCGTGCAACGTCTCGCTATCGGTGGCTCGGCCAATGCGATCGGAACGACAGTAGCTCCATATTTTGTGTCGGGCATCGTGTTTGGCGGTGTTGCGGTCGAGAGTGTCGAGGTGGGCATGCTCATGGTCCCGTTCCTGATACTCGCCGCCCTGATGATGTTGATTGGTCTTGGACTTTGCAAAGTTCCGTTACCCGATATCAGCGGGACCCGTGCCGACGACTCGGTGGAGCTGTCACGCAGCGTGTGGTCGTTCCGTCATCTCACTCTTGGGGTTGTTGCCATTTTCTTTTATGTGGGAGCCGAGGTGTGTATCGGTGCCAACATCACCATGTATGCTCATGACATCAATATGCCGTCACCGGCCCTAATCGCTACTGTCTATTGGGGTGGTATTCTTGTTGGACGTCTTGTGGGCAGTACGCTCAGCACCGTCCCTCCTCGTGTTCAGCTTACAGTAACGACTACATTTGCCACCCTTCTCACTATTGCCTCGATCGCAGCCGATAGCCCATGGATGCTTGCCGCTGTAGGTCTTTGTCACTCAATAATGTGGGGCGCTATTTTTACCCTCGCTGTAAAAGACCTCGGGCGTTACACCACCATTGCCTCGGGTGTGTTCATGATTGGTGTAGTGGGTGGAGCGATATTGCCGCTGCTTCAGGGCGTTCTTGCCGATATTTCGGGCTCATGGCGACAGACCTGGTGGCTGGTGGCAGCATCAGAGATGATAATGCTTGCCTACGCGCTGTGGGGTTCGCGCATCCGCCCGGGCGATACCGATACTGAAAAATAAATAACTGTCAAATTTACTATATCATGAATAAATTTTATCGACTGGTTTTCATGCTGATATGTCTTGTCTCAGGTTGCTCTCTATGGGCAGCCCCCGAGAGCAAGGTAATCGTGGCCTATGTAACATCGTGGAGCGATGTCATGCCCGATCCATCGGCAGTTACTCACATCAACTATGCGTTTGGAGGTGTCAAAGACACTTTTGACGGAGTAAGAATAAGTAATCCTGATCGCCTTCGTGCTATAGCAGGTCTCAAAAAAGATAACCCACAGCTCAAAGTGCTTCTTTCGGTTGGAGGCTGGGGTGCCGGTAATTTCAGCGAAATGGCTGCTGACCCCACGTTAAGACGAAAATTTGCTGACGACTGCCTGCGCATTGTCAAGGAATATGGTCTCGATGGCATTGATATCGACTGGGAATATCCCGGCAGCAGTGCCGCCAAAATATCATCGAGCCCCGATGACCGCGCCAATTTCACCCTCCTTATGAGAGACTTGCGCGAGGCGCTCGGCTCCGACCGTCTCCTCACGATAGCAACATCGGCCGGGGCGGAACATATCGCCTATACCGATGTGATTCCCTATCTTGATTTTGTAAATATCATGACCTATGACATGGCCAATGCGCCCAAACATCATGCGGCTCTTTACCCGTCGGAAAATACGCCCGACATGACTTGTGTGGAGTCGGTGAGACGTCACATCGCCGCCGGCGTACCTGTCAACAAACTTGTTCTCGGTGTACCGTTCTACGGTCGTGGCGGTCAGGAGATGAAAGGACGTGATTTCCGTAATATAAAAGAGGGTGACGGCTACAGCCTCATCTTTGACAATCTTGCCAAGGTTCCTTTCATGGTCAATGCCGACGGAGTTCCTGTGTTGGGATATGACGATGCTCACTCGCTCGGCTATAAATGTGATTATATTCTTGAAAACGATTTGCTCGGGGTTATGTACTGGGACTATAACGGCGATGATGCCGACGGGACACTGCGCAATACTCTTGCCGGCAAACTTATGGATAAACCCCATCGTCAGCGCATTCTTGTACTCAGCGAGGGTGGAGGTCAGCATGGCCCCTTTACTCAGCGTGCGATGACATGGCTTCACGGATATGCCGACACTCACGGATATGCTATCACCGAGATAAGAAACGCCAACGGCATCACGGCCGATTTCCTTAAAGGATATGACCTCATTATACAGCTTGACTTTCCTCCTTACACATGGCCCGACGATGCTCAGGCCGCATTTGTCGACTACATCGATAATGGCCGTGGCGGTTGGATAGGGTTCCACCACGCTACGCTGCTCGGCGACTTTGACGGCTATCCTATGTGGAACTGGTTTTCTGATTTTATGGGTGACATCGCGTTTAAAAATTATATTGCTCCGCTTGCCGACGGCAAGGTTACCATAGAGCAGACCGACCACCCCGTTATGAAAAATGTGAACGCCACATTTGTGCTCCCCGACGACGAATGGTACACCTACAACCGTTCACCCCGACCCAATGTGTCGGTTCTCGCTTCGGTCGACGAGGACAGCTATACACCGGCATCGGATATAAGAATGGGCGACCATCCGGTCGTATGGATCAATCCCGTTAAAAAAGCACGGAACATATATTTTCAGCCCGGACACAGCCCGCGTCTTTTTGAGTCGGAAGACTTTTGCCGCATGCTGTCAAATGCAATAGAATGGACAATAGAGAACAATAGCAATAAATAAAATAGGTAGTGAAATGGTTGGAGAATTTATGTAGTCCAACAGGAAAAATTCTTCATTAAGGTAAAAAGGTTGATTTGGTGACAGGTCCGCGTGGTCGCGGACCTGTCATTTTGTTAACCCGTTGATTGTAAACGTATAGTTATCGTGGAGTTTGTTTGATGTTTGATAGAAAACAAACTCAATTTGATTGTTTCTCAACCATTGTCAGCGCGTGTGTCACTAAATTTGCTACCAATTAACAGTCCTTCCGAACTATTGAAAAAGTAACAAAAATTTATTTATCTAAAAAACTAATCATCATGAAATTAAGAATCACATTTCTGCTGATTGCTCTGATTGGTCTGATGTCTGCAAGGGCTCAGAACATATCTTGGAGCGGAACGGTTGTCGACCGTGAAGGTGAGCCTCTTATCGGTGTTAGTGTCGTCCCAGTCGACAATCCTGCGGCCGGTACGTCAACTGACATTGACGGTAAATTCCACATTCAGGTCGCTGTCGGTTCTAATGTCAAATTCTCGTATGTTGGTTTTAATACCAAAATTATCAAAGTGGCTCCCGGAGAGAACGACATCAACGTGGTCCTCGAAGAGAGCTCGACCGATCTTGACGAAGTCGTGGTTATCGGCTACGGCGTTCAAAAAAAGAAGCTGGTTACCGGCGCCACCACCCAGGTAAAGGGTGAAGATATCGCCTCGCGCAACACGGTATCGGCTATCGGTGCTCTTCAGGGTCAGACTCCGGGTGTCAACATCACCAGCCTCGGTGGTAAACCTAATTCAGGTTTCAAGGTGAACATCCGCGGTGTCGGAACAAACGGAGACTCCAATCCTATTGTGGTTGTCGACGGTCTTGTGGGTTCGCTCTCCAATCTTGCCGAGCTTAACCCCAACGATATCGAGAGCCTCGACGTGCTCAAAGATGCTGCTTCGACTGCGATCTATGGTGCGCGTGCTGCCAACGGTGTTATTCTCGTTACAACCAAACATGGAGCCGAGGGTCGCACCAACATCTCTTTTGACGCTTATGTGGGCTGGCAGAACATTGCAAGCCGTCCCCAGATGCTCAATGCAAAAGAGTATATGTACATCTATGATGTAGCCCGTATGTATGAAGGCAATGCTCCCATGAACTGGCAGAGTATTGTTCCTGGAAATGTTTGGGAAAATCTCGAAAACGGCTGGGAAGGTACCGACTGGCTCGACCTTCTCATCGGTAAGAATGCACCCCAGCAGAGCTACAATTTCGGTGTGTCGGGCGGTAGTGCTATGGGTTCATACGCTATCGGTCTCGGTTATACCTCTCAGGAGGGCGTGATGTTGCGCGACTATCTTGATTCCAAATTTGAGCGTCTCAATGCACGCATCAACAGCGACTGGAATCTTATCAAGGTTGGCAAACGCAATCTTCTCAAGTTTGGTGAGAACCTCATGCTTTCCTACACCAATTCAAACGGTCTCAACGCTATCAGCACCGGCGGTGCATGGAGCAACACTGTCCGCACGGCTCTGAAGGCTTCGCCCCTCATGCCCGCTTTTGATGACGAAGGCAACTTCACTCCCGGAGCAAGCTGGCTCAATGACTCCCAGCAAAACCCGCTCCGTGCCGCTACCCGCGGTGGTGCCGACCAGAACAACAGCAAGGGTTACTCGGCACGCGGTAACTTCTATCTCCAGCTTGAGCCCATAGACAACCTCGTGCTTCGAAGCACTCTCGGTTTCGGCTACTATGGCAGCACTTCGCGCAGCTACAGCGAGCCTTACAATGACGGCGTGTTTGGATCGGCTACTCTCGACCAAATCAACCAAAGCTCGAGCAACGACTATGCATGGTCTTGGGAAAACACAATCGCCTATAACTTCAAGGTGAACGCAAACAACATTTCGGCCCTTCTCGGTATGTCGGCCGAAAAATGGGGACTGGGCGAGGGCGTCTCGGCCATGCGTACCCAAAATACATTTGGTGACTGGCTTCACGCATATGTTGGCAACGGTACACCTATCGCTTCTCAGAGCGACTGGGGTAACGGAGGCTGGCCCAGCGGACGCGGCGCCATCAACTCTTACTTCGGTCGTTTAACCTATGACTATGACAGCCGCTACATGGCAACTGCAACTCTCCGTGCCGACGGTTCGTCAAACTTTGCCCGCGGTCACCGCTGGGGTTACTTCCCCTCGTTCTCGGCCGGATGGAACATCGACCAGGAAAATTTCATGGAATCGACCCGCGACTGGCTCAATCAGCTTAAACTTCGTGCAAGCTGGGGTCAGAACGGTAACTGTAACATCGCCAACTTCCAGTATCTCGCTACAGTTTGGGTAGGTGGTGCCGACTACTTCTTTGGCAGCGACAAATGGGGTAAGGAAATCGGCTCATATCCCGACAAAATCGCCAATCCCGACCTGACTTGGGAACGCTCGGAACAGTGGAACGTCGGTATCGACACCCGCTTCCTCAACACCCGTCTCTCTTTTGTGTTTGACTGGTATCGCAAAATAACCAAAGACTGGCTCGTAAGCGCTCCTATCCTTGCTTCTTACGGTACAGGTGCCCCGACAATCAACGGTGGTGACGTTCGTAACCAGGGTATCGAGCTCGGTCTCAACTGGAATGACAAGGCCGGTGACTTCAGCTATTCGGTAGGTGTAAACCTCGCCTACAACACCAACAAGGTGACCCGTCTTGCCAATGACTCGGGTACAATCAATGGCCCCGGCGACGCAGTGCTCCAGAACTCAGGCTTTATTTCGCGTATCGAGGTTGGCGAGCCCATCGGTTTCTTCTATGGCTACAAAACCCTCGGTGTGTTCCAGAATCAGGCCCAGATTGACTCATATGTCGATGCTAACGGTGACAAAATCATGCCTCAGGCAGTGCCCGGTGACGTGATTTTCTATGACCGTGACGGCGACGGACAAATCTCGGATAACGACAAGATGAATATCGGTGACCCCCACCCCGATGTTACTCTCGGTCTCAACCTCCAGTTCTTCTACAAAGGCTTTGACCTCGGTGCCAACTTCTATGGCGCGTTCGGACAGCAGATTGCAAACTGCTACCGTGACCACAACACCTCGGGCTTTGACAACTGGACATATTATCTTGCAAGCAATGTATGGACCGGCGAGGGCACCAGCAACCGCTATCCCCGCCCCTCGACATCATCAAGCATCAACTGGTCTTATATCTCTGATGTATTTGTCGATGATGCCGACTACTTCCGTCTCCAGAGCCTCACATTCGGTTACGACTTCAAGTCGCTTTGTCCCCGTATGCCTCTCGGACAGTGCCGTCTTTACGTGAGCGCTAACAATCTCTTTACCATTACCAAATACAAAGGCTTTGACCCCGAAATCGGTACTGACGGTAACTGGGGCGGTACAGCCTGGGTACAGGGTGTCGACCAGGGTTTCTATCCCACCAGCCGCACATTCCTCGTTGGTGTAAACCTCAAATTCTAAATTTCTATGAAACTTAAGAATATTTTCTGTGGCCTTATGGCTACTGCGGCCCTCACCGGCTGCTCAGACAGCTTCCTTGACACTGATAACCTCACGTCAAAGGACTCAAGCAACTTCCCGGCAAACATCAGTGATGCCGAGGAGATTATCACCGGTATCTATCGTCCGGTTATGGGTGACTCGGATGCACCCCAGAACAACGTTCTCTTTGTCGCCGAGCTCATGAGTGACGAGCGACTCGGTGGCGGCGGTCGTGACGACGCCCAGCCCCAGTCGGTTGCAAGCTACATGAAAACAAGCGACAACCAGTATTCGGGCCTTTGGGGACGTTGCTATCAGGGTATTTACCGCTGTAACTACCTGCTCGCTTCCGACGAACTCATCGACTGGGATGGCGATGAAGAGACACGCTCACGCATTCTTGGCGAGGGTCACTTCATGCGTGCCTACTATTACTTTGATTTGCTTCGTCTTTTTGAAAACGTGCCGATGCCCCTCTCTCCCGAACCTGTCAACCTCCCTCAGACCCCCGTTGACGAAGCCTACGGTATTGTAGCCGCTGATCTCCTCAAGGCAATAGAATTGCTTCCTGCAACTCGTCATGCCGGTCTTAACGGTGTTGGCACTGACGGCCACGCAACCCGTTGGGCTGCCGAGGCACTCCTTGCCCGCGTCTACCTGTTCTATACCGGTGTATATGGCAAGCAATCAATCACTCTTCCCGAGGAAACCGGTACTCTTGAAAAGGCAGCTGTTGTTGCTCATCTCGAGGACTGTATCAAAAACTCGGGTCACGACCTCGCTTCAAAATTTGGAGACCTCTGGGCCTACTCGGCTGCCGGTGACTACTGGCTCAACGAGAAATATGGCTACAACTGGCTCGGCGACTGCGACGCCTGGGCCGGATGGGAAGGCAAGACTGCCGGTTATCGTGATAACCCCGAGCCCATCTTCAGCATCAAGCACGCCTACGGTGCCCAGTATTATGGCCGTAACCTCACAGCCCTTTTCTTCAGCCCGCGTTATCAGGATGCCGATAACCCCAACTCGGACGGTGACGGCTGGGGTGGTGTATATCCATTTGGAACAGGCTGGGGTGGTGGTACAATCACTCCCGACATCTGGAATACATGGCCTCAGAACGACCCCCGACGCAAGGCTTCTATTCTTAATGTCGATGACCCTGAAGAAATGCTTCCCGACGGACGTCACATGATTTATCATGACAATGGTGGTCACCAGGTTGAGGATACCCACATGTTCAACAAGAAATATATAGCAATCAACGTCCACTCGACCACAATGGAGTCAAAAGACCCCCAGAACGGTCCAGGTGCGGTGGCTCTATACTGGTATTGCTATCCCGAAATCATGGCTACCGACAACGACTACATGTCGTGCAACTTCATGGATGAGGTCGCAATCCGCTTTGCCGACGTTCTCCTTATGCACTCCGAGCTCACCGAGACCGCTGACGGTATCAACCGTGTGCGTAACCGTGTAGGTCTTGATCCCGTTGCTTACAGCGAGACCAATCTCCGCAACGAACGTCGTTGGGAGCTTGCATTTGAAGGTATTCGTTTCTTCGATATCAAACGCTGGGGGCAGCTCTCGCTTGTCGACGCCCACCGTTCAAATATCGAGTGCTGGTGTGACGGTGCCCTCCGCACTATCTCGGTCAAGATGCGTCCCGAAACCAACGGCTGGCTTCCCATCCCCGATGATGAAATCCAGAAGTCTGAAGGTGTTCTCAAGCAAAATTCAGGCTGGGGAACTTCAGAGGGTAACTTTAAATCTCCTTATTAATCATACCAACGATTACTCAATATGAAACTCAAGAATATTTGCAGCATGGGTCTCATCGCCATGCTTCTGATGGGCGCTACATCGTGTCTTGACACTCATGTATCAGACGACCATGATGCTTTTGCCAACATTGACGCCGATGCCGATGCCCTTGCGGGTAGGCTGGCTCCGAAATTTTACTATGAGAACGGAACCAACCACTCCAACAAGGTACGTGTCTACAATAATTCAGGTTATGACTGCCGTCTTGACTACATTGTGGGAACGGTTATGCTCGGTCACGGTACCGACAATTGTGCCGAGGTTGTAGTTCCTTTCTCGGGTGACCTTGTGTTCACTGCCACTGTACTTTGTGAAGGTGCACTTGTACCGGTTGAGATACCCGTTCGGGTTGAAGACCTTGACTCAGACCTTGACCCGCTCTTTGTTGCTCTCTCGGGAGGTTCGTCGGAGGGACGCACATGGCAATGGTGGGCCGATGAAGAGAACGGTTCTTATTCTTACATCGACGGTTCGTGGGGATGTGTCGGTGGTGGCGGTTACGGCTGGTCGCCCACCGGTCCCAACTGGGTTTGCTACGGTATTGGTATGGCCGACGAATGGACAGGCCAGCTCATTACAATGGACGAATGGGTTAAATTTGACCTCGATGGCGGTCCGAATGTCACTGTTCATTACAGCGACGGTACCGAAGCCAAGGGTACATTTGCTCTCACCTCGGGTACTACTCCCGAAAAAGCCGCTCTCGGTTGGGTTGCTACCATGAAACTTACAGTGCCGCTGCCCCACCAGATTACCGATGGTCAGTACAGCTGGTATCTTGACCTGCCTGCCGAGTTTGACGTGGCCATGCTTGATGACGAACACCTCATTCTCATCGCCCCCGGTGGTGGTGGCGCTCATGTCATCTGTGATGACAGCTGGGGTATCTCATCAACTCACTGGACCTTTAAGGTAAAAAAATAAGATAACTCTTTCTCATGAATAAATGCGTGCCCGGTCAATGGGTCGGGTACGCATTTTTTTCTATCCGTACTTTATTTATCACATTCTTTTAATTCTATTCCATGTTGCCGACACGTAAAATAGCTTTAAGTCTGATAGCCTTGACGTTATCGGCATCTGTTTGGCCGGAATGCGATGCCGGCTTTGACGATGCTTTGCAACGATCGGGTTATCTTCATTCACCTCTTCATAATACAACCGGTATATCACTCGAAGACGAGGCTGCATCCAAGCTTGTGTTCGACTCGATGATTCTTGACGGCCAATGGAACGTGACCGGAAGTCATGCTTCAAAAGTTGATGGAGACACCATGGCGATGCTGGTCAATTTTGATACCGGTAATTTACGTGCTAAAGGCTCGCCTGATGACCCTGACTATGCTACATATGGAAATGCAGTGGCTGTGCTTGACCTCGGAGGTGTTTCGCTCGACCGCTTCAACCGCTTGTGTCTGGTTATAGAACCGCTGTGTCCCGGACTGAGGGTTGTCAACATAAATCTGTCATTCAATAACCGATATGAGGCGACCAAAGGTTTCAATCGCCCTACCGGATCCCATCTTATACAGCTTTCCAACGGTGCTGTGAACCGTTGCTATCTCGAGATAGCCGACTTTCGTCGTGACTGTGTCGACAATATCGCGCTTAGTGTATCGATCAACGGCCGTGACCTGCCAATAGCTGCCGATGTGTTGTTCCGTATTCATTCAATCTCGGCCCAGAAAGTAGATAAAACTGAAAAAGTGAGCGGGTGGATTCCCGATGCCGACCATATCATCTATTCTCAGAGCGGCTACCTCGATTCCGATACCAAAACTGCCATTTGCCACCGGTCACTTGCCGGTAAGCAGTTCAGTATCATCAATAACGATGACAATACGATTGTCTTCAGCGGCAAAATTTCCAAAGACAAGACAACGGTTGGTGAGTTTGGTGTCATCGATTTCAGTAGCCTGACCCGCCCCGGAAATTATTGTATCAAAACAGATAATATAACGACTGCACCGTTTGCCATCTCGGATAACAGTTTGTGGACTCCGTCATGCTGGAGAGTACTCAATTTTATATTTTGTCAGCGCTGCGGATATGCAGTGCCGGGAGTCCATTCCTTATGCCACACCGATCTTTTCAGCTGTCACAATGGTTTGATGCGCCCCTATTCGGGCGGATGGCATGATGCCGGTGACCTTTCGCAGCAAACGCTTCAGTCGGCCGATGTCAGCTATGCTCTGCTCGAACTATATGAACACCGCAAGGACACCGACCCGATACTTGCCGCCCGTCTTCGCGAGGAAGCGTTGTGGGGTCTCGATTTTGTGTTGAGAAATCGGCTTGGCGACGGTTATCATGCCAGCAGTATGGGCTTACTCATCTGGCAGGACGGTATTGTTGACAGTCATGATGATATCAGGTCGGTGCGTGTCCAGAATCTCCCCTTTGACAACTATCTCTATGCAGCCTATGAGGCTTATGCCGCCCGTGTGCTCGACGATGGTACCGATCCCGAGATGGTCAGGTATTTAAAGAAAGTGGCGGCCGAGGATTATGATTTTGCATGTGACGGCTTCAAATCAAAAGGTTTTGGCGGATGGATCAGTCCCTATGAACATACTTATTGTACGAGCGAGTGCCAGTTTATGGCCACAGCATCGTGGGCGGCTTCCCAGCTTTTTGCCTTGACCGGCGACTCCCGCTATGCCGATGATGCCCGCCGTCATGCCGATTATGTTATATCGTGTCAGTGTGACAAGCCGGTTGGCAAGGACAAAATATGCGGATTTTTTTATCGCAATCCCGATCACCGCTCGGTGGTACATTTCATTCATCAGAGTCGCGAACAAATTTTCATGCAGACATTTGCCGAATTGTGTCGCACTCAGCCCGGTCATGCCGACTGTGACCGCTGGCGACAGTCTATGGCCGCTTACGGTTCATATATCAAATACCTGATGAGATACACGTTGCCCTACGGCATGATTCCCGCCGGAATCTATCGTGATGACGAGCCGCTTGATACCGATGCTTTTTTTGCCGTACATCTGTTTCCACCCGAAGATGCTCCACAACAGTTTAAATCCCAGGCATCTAAAGGTATATCGGTGGCTCCGGGATTTTTTGTGAAACGTTTCCCTGTATGGTTCAATATCTTTAACGGTAATCTGGCAATCCACACGTCAATGGGAAAGGCTGCGGCTATTTGTGGCAACGTGCTTCATGACCCCGAGCTGATGACAATAGCGCGTGAACAGCTTTACTGGATTGTGGGTAAAAACCCTTTCAATCAGTCGCTTATTTATGGCGAAGGAGCACGCTATCCATCGCTCAACAATTTTTCATCGGGCGAGATTGTCGGAGCGATGCCGGTGGGTATCCGTTCGCTCGGCGACAGCGATGAACCTTATTGGCCCCAGATCAACAACGCCTGTTACAAGGAGGTGTGGCTCACATCGGCCGGAAAATGGCTTTCGCTTGTGGCCGAGACCGATGCCTGACTACATGCTTTAAATCAACTATTTATAAAAACCAATTATTATGAACAGGATTAAAACCATATTGTTGGCGCTTGCCGTGCTGTTGTCAGTGCAGGCATTTGCCCAGGATGCCGGTTATCCGGCCAATTATGCTCGTGCCCCACGTTTTAAAGCGTTGCTTTTCTATTCCGATACAGCCGAGGAAGCTCACGTTCAGTTTGCACATCAGGCAATCGATTTCTTTACACGTCTCACCTATGGTGACGGCTACATACTTGACACTACAACCACTCTCGAGGGATATGACTATGAACGTTTGAGCGGTTATAATGTGATGATTGTAATCAATGCCGCCCCCGAAGGGCAGGCTCAGCGTGCCGCATTTGAACAATATATGGAAAACGGAGGTGGATGGCTCGGTTTTCACGCGGCGGCCTATAACGATGCATCGACCAACTGGCCGTGGCTCAACAAATTTCTTGGCTGTGGAAAATTTTACTGCAACAACTGGCCACCCCAGTGCGTGTTACTCGACGTTGAAAAGAAAGATGACCCCGTGATGCGTAACATCCCGGCATCGTTTGTCGCTCCTGAGAGCGAATGGTATCAGTGGAATCCGTCTCCGAGACAAAATCCCGATGTTGATATATTGGCCTCGATATCGTCTCTTAATTATCCTCTCGGCATCAAGGATGTCATCAGTCACGGTGATTTTCCCGTTGCATGGCGTAACCGCAATTACCGCATGGTTTACCTTAACTATGGTCACGGAGACCGCGAGTTTACCGATGCCACACAAAACCTGCTCACTCTTCAGGCATTCCGATATGTCGTGAGCCTTGACCCCAAAGGCAATCCGTTTGAAAAATAACCGTTTTCTCATTTATAGGTAGTAGGAACGTGCCTTTGGTTGGTAATGGATATGAATAACTGAAAACCGGTAATTGAACACCAAGGGCGCGTTCCCTATTATTTGATAGGGTTCCTGTTTGATAATCAGTCTCTCACGATGATTATAGGCTATTTTTTTGTAATTTTGTGCATATGAAAAAAATAATAATAACAGCTCTTGTGTCGGGATTGCTTGCCGGGTGTGGAAACAACGGTAGCCGCGGTGATATGTCACCGGCAATTCCAAATGACAAGGATATCGAGACAAAGGTATCGGAAATTGTTTCGGGAATGTCGCTTGACGACAAAGTCGGTCAAATGTGCGAGGTCGTCGTCGACCTGGTTTGTGCCGATACTCTTCAGGACAATAAAGTAGTTCTCGATTATGCAAAAGTTGATACCATATTTAATAAATACCGTGTAGGCTCTATTCTGAATACAGCTCAGGGACATGCTCAGGACCGCGATACATGGTATCGTCTTATCAGTGGCATCCAGGATGCGTCGATGAAGTATATAGGTATCCCCGATGTTTATGGAGTAGACCAGAATCACGGGACGACATATACTGTGGGCGGTACGCTTTTCCCACAGGAAATAAACATGGCGGCATCGTTCAACCGCGATCTTGTGCGCGAGGGAGCGGCTATCTGTGCCTATGAAACCCGGGCAAGCTCTATTCCCTGGGTTTATAACCCGGTGATGGATCTTGGCCGTAATCCCGTGTGGAGCCGTATATGGGAGAGCTTTGGCGAAGACCCTTACATCAACGGGGAGATGGCGGTTGCAATGGTGAAAGGTTATCAGGGTAATGATCCTAATCATGTCGGAGTAAATAATGTCGGTGCCTGTCTCAAGCACTATATGGCATACGGTAACCCTGTGACCGGTAAAGACCGTACTCCGGCGTCAATCAATCCTGTTGACCTGCGCGAAAAATATTTTCACCCTTTTAAAGAAGCGATACGGGCGGGAGCTCTCTCGGTGATGGTAAACTCAGGTACGAATAACGGTTTGCCATTCCACGCCAACTACGAGATGCTCACCGTATGGCTCAAGGAAGACCTTAACTGGGACGGAATGATTGTGACCGACTGGGCCGATATTCATAATCTTTGGCGTCGTGACAAGATAGCAGCCGACTATAAGGAGGCAATCATGCTTGCTGTCAATGCCGGCGTGGATATGTCGATGACTCCCTATGATACTGAATTTTGTACACTGCTTAAAGAGCTGGTCAAGGAAGGAAAGGTAGCTCAATCGCGCATCGATGATGCCGTGAAACGTATCATCCGTTTCAAACTGCGTCTCGGCCTCTTTGAAACACCTGTTACCAATCCTGCCGATTACCCTCTCTTCGGTAGTAAAGAACATGCCCAAAAAGCGCTTGAACTTGCTGTCCAGAGCGAAATTCTTCTTAAAAATGAAAATGGCGTGTTGCCTATATCAGCCGGCAAACGTATTCTTGTAACCGGTCCTAACGCTAACTCTATGCGTTCGCTCAACGGCGGATGGTCTTATACTTGGCAGGGAACCGACGAGCCTCAATATCACGAAGGATATAACACGATATATCAATCACTTTGCAATGAATATGGTGCTACAAATGTGATTCTTGAGCAGGGTATGGACTATGTCGGTGACTATGGTCAGTGGGAAGCCGAGCAGAATATCCGCATTGAACGCGCGGTAGCAGCGGCCCGCAATGCTGATGTTATCGTAGCATGTATCGGTGAAAACTCCTACTGCGAGACTCCCGGTAATACCAACGACCTGCATCTGTCGGCCAATCAGACCGCACTTGTCAAGGCTCTTGCAACAGCCGGTAAACCGATTGTCCTTGTTTTGAACGAAGGACGTCCGCGCATCATCCGTGAAATCGAACCCCTTGCCTCGGCTATCATTGACATAATGCTCCCCGGTAACTATGGCGGCGATGCTCTTGCACAACTTATCTCGGGCAAGCAAAATTTCAGCGCAAAATTGCCGTTTACCTATCCGCGCTGGATCAATGCTCTCGCTACCTATGACCACAAGCCGTGTGAGACAGTCGAGACTATGAGCGGTGCTTATAACTATTCGGCCGATATTGACGTTCAGTGGCCGTTTGGCTATGGTATGAGCTATACAACTTTTGAATATTCAGACATCACAGTAGATAAAGTCAAATTCTCGCCTAACGACAATATCACGGTTTCGGTAAATGTGCGTAATACCGGATCGACCGACGGTATGGAGGCGGTGATCCTTTACAGCAGCGACCTCGTGGCATCGATTACTCCCGACGTGCTCCGTGTGCGCGGTTTTGAAAAAATAAATCTCAAGCCTGGCGAAAGTAAACGAGTTGAATTTACTATACCGGCGTCTGACCTCGCTTTTGTAGGCTATGACGGACACTGGACCCTCGAAGCGGGCGAGTTTGAATTTACAATTGGCGGCCAAAAGGTAAAAGCGTCATGCACCGGCACAAAGGTGTGGGACTCTGCAAACATTCAATGATTTTGAAAAATGAAAGCTACACAAATAACAATGATTTTTGTCGGTCTGCTTGCCTTGGCATCGTGTCAGGGCCACCGGACTGCCGACACACCCTCAAGCACAAATTTTTTGAGAGTGCAAGGTCATGATATAGTTGACTCAAACGGAGAAAAATTTTATATCAAGGGTACAAATGTAGGCAACTGGCTCAACCCCGAGGGCTACATGTTTGGCTTTGGGCGTGTCAACTCGCCGAGAATGATTAACGAAGCATTGTGTGAACTTGTCGGTCCTACAGAAGCACAACGTTTCTGGCAAGAGTTCAAAGACAATTATATCACCGAGGCCGACTTTGAATTTATCGCTTCGACAGGGGCAAATACCGTGAGGGTACCGTTTCATTACAAACTTTTTACCAATGAAGATTACATGGGACTCAATGACGACAACGAAGGTTTCCGTCGTCTTGACAACTGTGTTGAATGGGCCGGTAAAAACGGGTTGCGTCTAATTTTTGACATGCATGACTGCCCCGGCGGTCAAACTGGTGACAATATCGACGACAGCTACGGGTTTCCGTGGCTCATGACCGATACTGTTTCTCAAAACCGATTTGTCGATATATGGAAACGTATAGCAGCACGATATGCAGGCGAAGATGTTGTTCTCGGCTATGAACTCGCCAATGAACCGGTGGCAACCTACTGGGAAGGTGAAGAGCGGGACTCGCTCAACGCTGCACTCGAACCCCTTTACCGTCGTGCTGTCAAAGCAATACGCGAGGTTGATAACAATCACATCATTTTGTTGGGTGGACCGCAATGGAACAGCTATTTCGGCAATTTTACCGACTGGAATTTTGACGATAACATCATGTACACCTGCCATCGTTACGGGGGCGAACCCACAGCCGAGGCTATCAAGGAGTATATAGATTTCCGAGATCTCACCGGGCTGCCTATGTATATGGGCGAGATAGGGCATAACACCGACAGCTGGATGAGCGATTTTGTCGACGTGATGCGAGCCAATAACATCGGTTATACATTCTGGCCTTATAAAAAACTTGGCGACAGCTCTATGACCGGTGTGGCTATACCCGACGGCTGGCAGGAACTCGTGGCCTTTGTCGAGGCTCCGCGCGGTTCCTATGGAGAGATTCGCGAGGCACGCAAGCTGTGTTCACCCGAACGCGGTCGTGAACTTCTCGACGCTTATATTGCCGGCGCACACTCCGACCGAATGCTTGTTCATAAAGACTATATAAATGCAATCAAACTCGATAAATAACATTTCTTTTTATGCGTCTCAAAAATACATTTGCCATCTTACTGACCGCTGCCACGTTGACTGCCGTCGCCAGGACTCCGGTATATCTTGACGATTCAAAACCGATTGAAGAGCGTGTCAACGATGCTTTGTCCCGAATGACAATTGCTGAAAAAATTGCAATAATACATGCTCAGAGCAAATTCAGTTCGCCGGGCGTCCAGCGTCTCGGTATTCCCGGAATATGGTGTACCGACGGACCTCACGGCATACGTCCCGACGTGCTTTGGGATGAATGGGACCAGGCCGGGGCGACCAATGACTCGTGTGTGGCTTTCCCGGCTCTGACATGCCTTGCCGCGACATGGAATCCCGACATGGCGGCACTATATGGAAAGTCAATCGGTGAGGAAGCCAGGTATCGCAACAAAAATGTGTTGCTCGGTCCCGGTGTAAACATAAACCGCACGCCGCTCAACGGACGTAGCTTCGAGTATATGGGTGAGGACCCGCTGTTGGCTGCGACAATGGTGGTGCCCTATATCCGTGGCGTTCAGGATAACGGTGTAGCTGCGTGTGTCAAGCATTATGCTCTCAACAATCAGGAAGTTGACCGTTCCAGCATCGATGTTTATGTTGACGACCGCACTCTCCACGAAATTTATTTGCCGGCATTCAAGGCTGCCATCATCGACGGCGGCGCATGGGCCATCATGCCCGGTTATAACAAGTATCAGGGAGATCATGCGTGTGAAAACCGACGTCTGTTACTTGATATACTCAAGGGCGACTGGGCTTTTGACGGCGTGGCAATCAGTGACTGGGGTGCCGTTCACAATACTGAAAAGGTTGCAGCCAACGGTCTCGATATGGAATTTGGATCATGGACCAACGGCCTTAATTTCGGAGCGAGCAACGCTTATGACGATTATTACCTTGCCAAGCCCTATGAGAAACTGATTCTCGAAGGTAAAGCCGACACGGCCTTGCTCAACGACAAGGCGGCCCGAGTGCTTCGTCTCATTATGCGCACCGAGATGAACCGCAACCGCCCGTATGGCTCGATGAACAGCCCCGAACACTATGCCGCTGCCCGACAGATTGCCGGCGAAGGTCTGGTGCTTCTGAAAAATGAGAACAATCTGCTCCCCGTCTCACCCGATGTTAAAAAAATACTGGTGGTGGGCGAGAATGCAATCAAGATGATGACTGTTGGAGGCGGTTCGTCGTCGCTTAAAGTGCAGCGCGAGATTCTTCCGCTTGACGGAATCAGGGCCAATGCGTCATCAAAAGGAATCGAAGTTGACTATCAGCGCGGGTATGTCGGTGATGTCACCGGCGAATACAACGGCGTGACTACCGGACAGAATCTTGCCGATGAACGTAATAGCGAACAGCTCATTGCCGATGCAGTCAAGGCTGCCCGTGAGGCTGATATGGTTATCTTTATCGGTGGTTTAAATAAATCGGATCATCAGGACTCGGAGGGTGCCGACCGACTTTCATATGACCTTCCTTATGATCAGGATAAAGTTATTGAGGCTCTTGTGGCTGCCAATCCCAACACGGTTGTTGTTAATTTGACCGGTAACGCTTATGCCATGCCCTGGAAAGATCGTGTGCCGGCCATAGTCCAAGGGTGGTATATTGGTTCAGAGGCAGGCAACGCTATCGCCGATGTACTCTTTGGTGACGTTAATCCATCAGGAAAACTGCCGTTTACAATGGTTGTCGCTCTCGATGATTTTGCAGCTCACGCTACCGGCGATGCATCGGTTTATCCCGGTGTAGACGGTAAAGTCACCTACAAGGAGGGGCTCGACGTGGGCTATCGTCATTTTGACAAGCTACCTGCCAAGCGTGTGAACTATGCATTTGGTCACGGAAAGAGTTACACCACGTTTGATCTCGGCAAGCCCCGGCTGTCAAACAGTATTCTTAAAGCCGACGACGTGCTGACCGTTACCGTCCCGGTGACAAATACCGGCACACGCGATGGTGCCGAGGTTGTGCAGCTCTATGTTCATGATGTGAAAAGTAAAATCAACCGACCTTATAAGGAACTCAAGGCGTTTGATAAAGTCAGCGTCCAACCCGGTAAAACCGAAAATGCAACCATGACAATCGACCGCCGTGCGTTTGCCTACTACAATCCCGAGACATCGCTCTGGACTGTTAATCCCGGCCGTTATGAACTGCTCATAGGCAACTCGTCTGATGCAATTTCAAATCGTCTGACAGTCAATATACCCGAAGCAATAACATGGTGCGATTCCGAGTAATCGTCGGAAAGGATATAAAAAATCGAGGGCCGCTCCTGCAACGGAAGCGGCCCTCGGTGTATTTAAAGGAATGATATAGGTTACCAGATAATTACCTGTTCTTCGGCAGGACGGTACATCTTGTCACCCTCCTTGATACCAAATGCCTCAAAGAATGGGGTGATGTTGCGGAGCGATACATTCACGCGGTTCTCGGCCAGCGAGTGAACGTCACCGGTTGTGAGGTTGCGTTTTTCCTCGTCGCGGATGTTGCTTGCCCAGATGTTGGCATAGTTGAGGTAGAACACCTGCATGGGGGTGAATCCGTCAATGAGAGCGGCTTCCGAGTCGATGTCAACACCTTTCTTGGCCTGAGCGTCGAGGAACGCAGTGCGCGAGATGCGTAGACCACCTTGGTCGGCGATATTTTCACCGAGTGTGTAACGGCCGTTGGCATGGAGACCGGGGAGAATCTCGACTGAATCAAACTGAGCGACGAGCTTGTCGGTGAGGATGGTGAAAGCCTCGGCATCGGCCGGTGTCCACCACGGTTTCATGTTGCCCTCGGCATCAAAGTTGCGGCCCTGGTCATCAAATCCGTGAGTCATTTCGTGACCGATGACAACACCGATACCGCCATAGTTTTCTGCATCAGATGCTTCGGGGTCAAAGAATGGAGCCTGAAGGATACCGGCAGGGAAGACGATTTCGTTGGCAAGCGGGTTGTAGTAGGCGTTAACTGTCTGAGGAGTCATACCCCACTCGGTTTTGTCGACCGGTTTACCCCATTTGGCATATTCCTCGGCCTGATGCCACATTGCCACGTTGTGCATGTTTTCGTAGTAGCTCTTAGAGGGGTCGATTTCCATTGACGAGTAGTCTTTCCACTTGTCGGGGTAGCCGATTTTAACGGTGAAGGCTGCAAGCTTTTTCTGAGCATTGGTTTTGGTTGAGTCGCTCATCCATGTGAGGTTGTCGATGTGCTTGCCGAGAGCGGTGCGCAGGTTTTCGACGAGACCGAGCATGTATTGTTTTGATGATTCGGGGAAATATTTCTCTACATAGAGCTGACCGATTGCCTCGCCGAGCGAACCTTCGGTAGCCGAGAGTGCGCGTTTCCAGCGGGGACGCTGTTCCTGAGCGCCGGTAAGCACTTTGGTATATTCAAAGGCGGCGTCGGTAAAGTTATCACTTAGTTTGCCGGCTGCCTGACCAACATAATTCCAAAGATAGTAGTCCTTGATTTCACGGTCGTTGAGAGAGCCAAGGAGTTCAACGCCGCGTTTGAGTGTCTCGGGAGTGGTGACGATAACCTGCTCGGGAGTGTCGATACCCATTGTCGACTTGAAGTATGTGTTCCAGTCTACGTTTTTAAATTCTTTGGGAAGATCGGCCGAGGCATAGGGATTGTACATTTTTGTGATGTCACGGCTTTCCTCGCGGGTGCGGGTTTTCTCGGCGAGTGAAGTCTCGATTTTCATAACGTTGTCAACGATGCGGTCAGCGTCGGCTTCGCTATATCCGGCATTCATCATCTGAGTTTTGATGAGCTTTTTATAGGCGTTGCGCACGGTGGTGTTGCGTTCGTCGTTTTCGAGATAGTAGTCGCGGTCACCCATACCGAGTGAAGCACCGCTGAGATACATCGCATACTGGTTTGAGTTGGTCATGTCTTCCATGGGACCGGCACCAAAGAACGGGTTGCCATAGTTTGTGTGCATCCAAATCAGCAGGTCATACATGCCGTCATGGTCGGTCGACTCGATTTTGGCGAGGTCGGCCTTGATGGGTTCGGCGCCTTCATTGTTACGGCGAACCGAGTCCATTGCCTGGGTATAGATAGTGGCCACTTTAAAAGCGACACTTCCCGGCTCAGGATTCTGGTCGGCGAGACCGGTCACGATTTCTTTAACGCGGCGTTCGGCCTCGTCGTTGAGCACGTTAAACTGGCCGTAGCGCGAATATTCGGCAGTGAGGGGGTGGGCTTTTTGCCATCCTTCGGTAGTGTGGGCATAGAAGTCTTCGCCGGGAGCGATAGAATCATTGAAATAGGCTGTGTCAAGACTTTTGAGGTGTTCACGATTGTCACCGCTTGAACATGAAGCCATAGTCCCGGTCAATGTCAGACATAACATAGTGAAATGGGAAAATTTCATGTCGGTTAAATGATTATTTTAGTAATTATGTGATAATTTGCTGTAGTGCTGTAAAAAGTAGGTGCAAAGGTACAGCTTTTCGGCGTGATTTCAGCCTATTTTATAAAGAATTAACAGTGATTTAATAAGTGGCGGGGCTGTGTCAAAACTGTCGGTTATTTGTTTTGAGATGCTGCTTATCAAAAAATCGAGTGGAGGTTCAGGCGTTGTTGAGCCGGTCGAGTATTTGCTGTAGTTCGGTATCGGTTGCGGTGAGACGACGGCGACATTCCTCGATGAGCGCCGCGGCACGTGCGGTCATTTTGGTGAGACGGTCGATGTCACAGTTTTCTGACTGCATTGCTTCAAGAATTTGCTGCAGCTCGGTGACAGCTTCGGTGTAGGTAAGTTTATCGGGTGCTTTCATTGTTATTTTTATCTGAGGGTTTTGTGTCAGTTATTTTACTTGTTACCGTGCCATCATAGAAAACGGTCTCGATAGTGTCGCCACGGCTTATTGACTTGGCATTTTTTACCGTTGTTCCACCTCGGCGCGTGATGGTATATCCGCGTTTAAGCACTGCCTCGGGCGACAAAGCGGTCACGAGGTTGTCGATGGAGTCGATCATAGCACGGTTACGGGTGATGGCTCCGGTCGACGCTGATTTAAGTTTCTCGGCCATGATGTCGAGGCGTGTGGCTTCGGGTTTGATGCGGCGGTTGACAGCCGATGACAGTCCCAGGGTGGATCGGGTGATGGCTTCGCGGCTGCGGTCAATGGCATTACGGGCTGCCGATGGTAGCAGAGCGGCCACGCGGTCGATAAACACGCGGCTACCCATAACAGCCGCAGCGGCCGCGCCGACAATCGACTCGGACAACCGGTCGAGCTCGCCCAGCAGATTTTCCTGACGCATCAATAGCCACTCGGCGGCCGCTGTCGGGGTCTTGACCCTCATGTTGGCTACATAATCGAGAAGCGTTATGTCGCGCTCATGACCAATGCCGATGATGACAGGTAGGGGAAACTGGGCGATATTGGCCGCCAGTTCATAGTCTTCAAAGCAGGCGAGATCGTCGGTGGCACCACCGCCTCGGATAATCACCGCGCAGTCATACCGGTCAATGTTTTGCGAAATCATGTCGAGGGCCGCTATGATTGACGACGGCGCGCGCTGTCCCTGCATTACGGCCGGAAAGAAATCGACATAGAAGCGCAATCCACGGCCGCCACCGAGCAACTGGCTGAGAAAGTCGCCATAGCCGGCCGCTCCCGGGGCCGATATCACGGCGATGCGGTTGGCCGGAACGGGCCAGGGGAGGTTGCGGTTCATGTCGATGACCCCCTCGGAGGTGAGCCGTTCTATTATGAGCCGTCGCTGCAACACCATCTGTCCGACGGTGAACTGAGGGTTTATATCGCTGATGAGCAGCGAGTAGCCATAGGCCGGATGAAATGATGCCGATACGAGAGCCATGATTTTGATACCGGCCTGCAAAGCCTGTCCGGTTTCGCGCTCAAAGGCGGCCTTTATTCTGTAAAAGTTATTGGCCCAGATGATGGCGCGGGCGCGGGCGACTGTAGCGGCCCGGTCATCTTTCTCAACAAGCTCGAGATAACAGTGACCGCCGCGCACGTTGAAATCGCTAATCTCGGCTGTGACCCAAATGTCAGAAGTGGCGTCGACCTGAACGAGCGACGCCACAAGACTGTTAAACTGGGACAGAGTCAGATATGAGTCGGTTGTAACTGACATCGGTTATTTGATCTTTTCCATTTTTTTGCCGTTCCACTTGTATCTCAGCTCCTTAACCAAATGGTCCTTGGCAATGGCATAATCGGCTTTGGGCAGATACTGGGCTGCTGTCTGGGTGAGGGTGAGGATTTGGGTCGACGGGTCAAACGAATATTGGGCCATTACAAACGGCACGGCGTTGCGAATGTCGTCGCGCAGGGTACGATCGATACCTTTTGGCAACCAGTCGTCAAACGTAGGTGCTTCAAAAAGTCGATTGGTATCAACCTCTTTCCAGTCGGTGGTGTAGAATGAAATCATGCCGTCGGGTGCGGGGGTCGAGACGTTGGAAACGGCAACGACGAGTGAGTCGTTTTTGGCATAAGGCACTATCGACAGCGTTGTTGTCGACATTCCCCCCTCGACAAGCTCTACCTTGATTTGGTCGGGTGTGAGCTCAAGGATACGCGACTTTCCACCCAACAGGTTGTCGGATCCTCGTCCCACTCCGCTGTTATAATAGTCGACCATATCCATCCGTTTCATTTTTGGCAGGAACGGAAAACGCGACTGCGGTGCGTTGATAAACAGAGATGCGGGTGTCTGCTGGGCCGATACAGCCGGGCTAAATGATGTGAAAGCCACTACAGCCATGAGAGCGGCCGACAATAATCTGACGTGGGTGATGAGTTTCATTCCTATGTTATCGTTTTTTTAGCGGCGCGAGCGCTTGGGCTGACGCTTTTGCTTTTGTGATACTTCTTTATCTTTTGACTTGCGGCCGGCGGCTTTGGCATAATCCTTACCCTCTTTGGCAATCTCGGAAAAGATGCGGCGTCCCAGAAAGTCACTGCCGGTCAAACCGTCGACAACGCGGCGGGCGTCTCCTTTCTTGACATCAAAGAGCGAGTAACCGGGCATGAGGTCAATGCGGCCCACATCGACGCGCTGACCTTTGATCTCTTTGTTGAGCATGTCAATGAGGTTGCCGGCATAAAATCCGTCGTTTTTACCAACGTTGATGTAGATGCGTTCCATGCCTTTTTCGGCGGTACGGCGGTCTTTTTCCTTGGCGCTCCGCGGCCCTTCATGCTCTTTCTTCCCTTTTGACTGCTTCTCATCGATGAAGTCGATCGAGGGAGCATCTTTGTAGTAGTCGATGAGTCGGTTAAACTCGAGTGAAAGCACACGTTTGATGAGGTCTTCGCTCGTGAGCCAGCCGAGTTTCTTGATAACTCCGGGAGTATATTTTTCCATGGCAGCATCGTCGACCTTTACACGCTCGATGCGGTCGGCAAGGCTGTAGAGCTGCTTTTCGATGATATGCTCGGGTGTAGGTACCTCCTTGCGCTCAAATTTCTTGCCGATGATGCGTTCAATCTCTTTGAGACGTCCTTTTTCGCGCGAGTGGATTATAGCAATCGACACGCCTGTTTTACCGGCACGGCCCGTTCGGCCCGAACGGTGGGTATAGACTGCCGTATCCTCGGGCAGACCATAGTTGATGACGTGGGTCAGATCATCGACATCGAGACCTCGGGCAGCCACATCGGTAGCCACAAGCAGGGTGATGACGCGGTCACGAAATTTTTTCATCACGATGTCGCGCTGTTGCTGAGACAGGTCACCGTGAAGGGCGTCGGCATTGTAACCGTCTGAAATAAGCTGGTCGGCAATCTCCTGGGTGTCGCGGCGTGTGCGGCAAAAGATTATGGCGTAAATATGAGGGTTGTCATCGGCGATACGTTTGAGAGCGAGATATTTGTCGCGCGCGTTGACCATGTAGTAGATGTGTCGCACATTTGCGGCGCCTTCGTTACGGGTGCCAACGACAATCTCGACGGGGTCGTGCATGTATCGTTTGGCAATGCGGCTTATTTCCTGAGGCATTGTAGCCGAGAACATGAGCATTTTGCGTTGGTCGGGTACATGTTCGAGAATCTCGTTGAGAGAGTCGAGAAAGCCCATGTTGAGCATTTCGTCGGCTTCGTCGAGGATGACAGTGTGGACATTACTGAGGTTGACCACACCGCGGTTGATGAGGTCAATAAGTCGTCCGGGAGTCGCCACTATGATCTGGGCGCCATCGCGCAGCGATTTAATCTGGCTTTCGATGCTTGAGCCGCCATAGACAGGTATAATCCTGATGGCCGGCATGTATTTTGAAAAGTCGGCAAGGTCGCCGGCAATCTGTAAACAAAGTTCGCGTGTAGGCGATAATATAAGAGCCTGTGGAGTGTGGTTGTCAGCGTCAATCCGTTGTAGCACCGGGAGACCAAACGCCGCGGTTTTACCTGTTCCGGTCTGGGCGAGAGCCACGACGTCGTTGTCGCTGTTGAGCAAATGCGGAATCACTTGCTCCTGAACGGGCATCGGGTTTTCAAATCCCATATCATTGATGGCATCGAGCAGGGGACGTTCAACGCCAAGTTCTTCAAATGTTTTCATATCAAATTTATTTATCTTACAAAGATACAACAACCCTCTCACTTGTTAAGGTTTTTCATCGCTGTTTTTTTAACATTTTTAAAAAAAAAGTTGCTATAGGGTAATAAGTCAGTCATTACATGCCAAATTTGACTCATTTTGTAGCAATTTACCTGATGGCTATTATCATATGCAAATACAGGCTTTAAAATGGTCGGAGTGGAAAAATACTATATATATAATTGATTATTACACGTTTAGTCTTTATTTTTTTAATTTTAACCGGACAGCAGTGTAGTATTTCATAACGTGAGGGATGTGCAAGTCTCTGATAATCAATCATTACGTACCAAAGGCACGTCCCTACATCAAATACAGGAAAGGCGCTGTGTCAAATTTTGACACAGCGCCTTACTTTTTTGTAGCCCATAGGAGAATCGAACTCCTCTTTCAAGAATGAAAATCTTGCGTCCTAGCCGATAGACGAATGGGCCAACTTTAAGATGTGGAAGGCTCGTAGACCTCCTCGCAGCTTTTTATTTTTTCAGCTTTGCTCAGGCAGCAAGCTTGTTGACGTAGCGAGCGAGCTTGCTTTTGAGGTTGGCAGCCTTGTTCTTTGAAATAGTATTCTTAGAAGCGAGGCGGTCAAGCATAGCGCTTACTTTGATAAGATCTGCTTTGGCTTCGTCAACGTTTGTAGTCTTGCGGAGACGACGAACGGCGTTGCGGGCAGTTTTCTCGTAGTAGCGGTTGTGGAGACGACGTGCAATCGTCTGACGAATTCTCTTTTTAGATGAGTCGTGGTTTGCCATTATGAAAGTTATTTCTTTTGTTTTTATTGGTAGCCCATAGGAGAATCGAACTCCTCTTTCAAGAATGAAAATCTTGCGTCCTAGCCGATAGACGAATGGGCCGACATTGCTCCAGAACTATGTCTTAAAGCGAGTGCAAAGTTAATGCCTTTTTTTTTATTGACCAAATATTTTTATGCAAAAACTTCATTTTAAGTTTTTTTATCAATTTATATTATGGTTTACTGTCGTTTACAGCTAAAAAAGCTTAATCTGCTTTATTTGATTGCCTGAAGGTCAACGTTTGAAGCGGTTTCTATCATGGGTGACCATATAATTTTTACTCCATCAGCGCCGCTCATTTTGAGCAGACCGGTAAAGGGTGCTTTTTCTCCGTTGATGAGACCCGGCTCGATCGGTTCTGACGAAGTGAATATTGACAACAACTTTTCGGTATCATTAAATCCGGTATTTTCAATAATTTGAGGATTGGTGGGGAATCCGTTCTCGTCAAGTACAAACAATATCATGAGATTCTTTCCGCTGAGACTGAATCCCGGGGATGAAACACCGGCGCTTTGGGCTAAGAATCCTGCATTTGTCTGCAAAGCCTTAGTTTCGTCAGAACCTCGTGAGGTTACTCCAACCGAGTTCAGGTTTTTGCGCTTTTCTACAAGATTGGGCGATTTCATATAATTATACATGCGGCCAATGAAGTTATTGTTATTGTCTTTGAACAAAGGTTCAACGATATTATATGAAATCATTTTGCCGGGATTATTCTCATCGGCCAAAGTCATTGTGTAAGTCTTGTCGGCGAAACATGACAAGCCGGCTACAGTTGCTATCAACAACAATATTACTCTTTTCATAGTGTTTAAAGTATTAATTATTATACATATAGTGAGTAACTTAGTTGCAAATATAGTAAAAGACGTTTTACTAAAACGAGAAAACTGATTATTTTTTTGGACGACCGCCAAAAACAAGACCAATAGTGAAGTTGAGAGAGTTGAAATGTTTGCGTGTCACTACCGTGGAGACTTCAAGACGGAAGTTATACAGCAGCTCTACTCCGATTTTTGGCACAAAAATAGCCTTTGTCGCATTATGCAAAAGATCTTCATCACCTACCGAGGTAGACGCTAAACCGATGCCAACACCGGCATAGGGATTGACTTTGTAGCCTCGTCTAAGATTATAGCCTGCCGTTAAAAGCCCGGCAATGGTTCGGTGGGTACAATAATAAGGTAATGGATAAATAACCTCTCCATATATGACCGCTGTTTCCCCCTCGCCCTTTGTCCAGTTGGCAAGAAACGACGCTCCAACGTCAAAAGGTTTGTTTTTTAAATTATATCTTAAATCGATTCCTAAAACGGCACCGGCTTTGCTGTCACTGCCATGATAACCACTCAGCGGTATGTTGGGACCTCCTTTGAGTTCGACTTCAAAACGGCTAACCTCTTTAGGTTCGGCTGCTCCGGCAAATAAGGCCACAAACAGGCCGATTATCAGTAATTTTGTTCTCATATTGTTTAAGCGTTTTATTTGCGGGGACGACCGCCAATTACAAATCCAACAGTTAAATTAAGACAGTTAAAGCCACTGCGAGAAATCATAGTCTCGAGCTCAAACCGTATGTGATAAATAAGTTCTACACCAACACGTGGGGTAACTAAAATACTGTTATAATCTTTAGAGTTATGAATATTCAAATTGTCAGATGCTACAATATTACCACCATATCCCAATCCGATTCCGGCATATGGATTAATTTTATAACCCTGTTTGAAGTTATAGTTACAAGTTAATGTAATACCTGCATTTGTGTGGTTCAATTCTCTTATATAATTTTGAGAATCAACCCTATTTCTTCTAATGGAGGCAAGATCTAACGAAACGCCAAAATCGATTGGAGTATCGTCATAATTGAAACGAAAATCAAGTCCGACATTAATACCGATCTTATTATCAACATCTTTATAGCTACCAAGAGGATAAGTAGGACCTAATCTGAGGCCAAACTCGTAAGGTTGGACCTCTTTATATGGTGTCATGGCGCTTGAGGTTATCATCGCCGTCACTGCAAGAAATAAAAGTAGAAATCGTTTTATCATGATTATGCTATTAGTTTATAAAAGTTATATTAAGGTAGTGCAAAAATAACAATTGCAAATCATATTTACAAATGTTATAAATAAAATATGATTTAAATGATAAGATACTTAGTCAATTTTAAGGAAAGAAGAACACTTTGGCGTATATAGATGTCGATTATCGGCTTAATACACGCCAAAGGTAAAATTTCATAAAATAATATACCATTTGGCATACTATCAAATATTTTAGTCTTCTGGATATTTTATAATTTTTGCAGCACGCCATTCCCCCTATACTTTATTGCTCCATAAACACTGCCGGAATATAGAGAAACTTCTTTATTGTCGGGGAATCCGATAGATTTGAATACGAATCCCTTAATAAAATTATATGAGAATGAAAATAAAAATGGTTTGATTTCCTTGTAGAATTTGACATCTACTGATCTTTTATTTGTATAAGATTCTGAATAGGGTGCGCGTGAGAAATAATAGGTATCATTATAACCTGTATAAACACCCGCATCTTTTTTGTCGTTGGTTGCGAGAGCACTACCTCCTGCTTTCAGGGCTACTTCCAATGCTGCCATGAAAGCTTTGTTAAAATCTTTTCCTGTGACATCATAATTTACAAATGGTACATGTAAAAAAATGCGTTGTATGTCTTTGATTGGAAAATTTGTATCCTGAACATAAGGTGCATAATCATTTGTATTTGTCTCAGGATTAAATGGTTTATATACATCTTTGAGTAGGTGTTTCATAGTTACAACCTCCCATCCCTGGATTAATTCTTCAGCCTTAATATTCCACCAAATGCCTAAAACTTGTTTCTGCATTTTGAGTTTAGCTCCGATATGAGCATATATTATATAGTTTTGGTCATAGAAATTCAAGGCCAATCTACGGCGTTTTTTACTAAAATTTGTCACCGCAAGTATATTTTTACCAAAGAGTCCCGATATAGTCTTGTGCAACCAAGATCCATCTCCAGTTCCTCCCTTTTTACCAGTATATTCGACTAAGTGTACATCGGATGCAGGAATGATTGTACCATTTGGTAGAGTGACAGTTTCGGTCGTATTAGTATTACTTGAATTACCGCCTGATGAAACGTTGCTTGAGCTACCATCACCGGTACCCTCCGGGACTTCGGTCTGATCTTCGTCATCGTCATCATCTCCGTTTCCCGGACCCCATGGATCGGTGTCATCGCATGTTTGAATAGAGTAATCAATTGGATAAAACATCATTGTTTCAGATATTTGGATGGGATCTTCGGGCCCTCGTGAAGTGGTGGCAATATCTAAATTAAATGTTAGTAATTCGGCTTTTTTTAAATCAGCGGCATGGTCAACAGTTGTAAAGACAAGCCCTTTTGTGATATATCGATAAACAGTATCACCTATTTGAATTTCACGGTCGGCGTTAAGGAGTTGAGCAAATCGCATATCCGCAATAATTGAGTCGGAAGGCTCAAATTCAAGATCATCAGGATCATTTTGAATTTCAAGTAATTGTTCAGATGTCAATTTAGAATATACCTTTTGTTTGTTCGCTTCTGCCAAAGAAACAAATAATTCTTCGTTTTCAGTAAACAATGATTCTCCATAGTCTGAACGAGAAAGGACTTTATTTTCATCAAGACTTTCAACCAATGAACGTAATTGGTCACGTGAATACACTTTTACTCTTTGCATACCTTCGGCTTTGGGTTGCCGTTCAATCAGTGTTTCGGCCTCGGGTCGGAGTAAATCGTCAGTACATGACGATAATAAAATTGGAAGTAATAATAAGTAAATTCGTTTCATTTTTATAATAAATTTTAATATTCTATTTTTGACCAAAGTATGAGTTTCCCTTTTCGGTCGTTATATAAAGTTCAAATGAAGAAAGTCTACCAATATTTATAAAAGCACCGAACGATGAGTCGAAGTAGTAAACTTGAGAGTCTCCTGTTTCAGTATTAGTAACGATTAACTCACAATTTCCCTCGGGTACGGCAAATTGAATATATAGCATGCCGTTTGTGTAGTGACAACTGATGCGTTGACGACTCGGAGCTTTGGGACGGCCTGATGGTTTACCAGGATTGCTGATTAGTTCAATCTCGTTTTCATTATCAATTGGATTGAGGTCATCATTATCATCATTGTCTGCTGAAACAATTAGAGATGATAACAGCATACAGAGCATGGTTGAGCTAAATCTAAAAAAGTTCATAATTGATTGGTTTAAGGATTGATTTTTGTATCGGCAAAGGTAATATGAATATCGGGGTAAACACGAATTTTAGACAAGAAAAATTTCCACCATCTTAACTTGTAAAATATTGATATGTTGGATGTTATAGGGTGATGGAAATTTTGTTTTCCCACCACCCCGTAAAGTGCTTGATTTTCAATGATTTACAAAACGAGATGATTAAAGTAGTAAAATATTGAAATTCAGAGTGTTATAAAATGAAGGCTAAGTTCAGTGATAATCCTATATTTCTAAAAAGGACACTTTTAAATAATAATTTTATCATTTTTATTTGATAAAATAACCGAAGGACTCTTAAAAAACACTATCTTTGTCACTACAATTATCAAAGCCTGTTATGATACCACGATATAAATTTCAACTGCTACATATAATTTTGTTATCGGCCTCAGTCCTTTTTTTGATGGCTTGTCAAGAAGACCCGGTGAAAAACGAAATTGACCTTGCCGAGACGGTAATGGAAACCGGTGATAACCCTCGCGAATGTCTTTTAATGCTGCAAAAAATCGACTATGACTCGATAGTAACAGAGAGACAAAAGGCCCGTTTCGGTTATCTTTATGCCCGCTCTATACATAAGCTGAACCAACGGATGGATACCGACCGATATATAAAACAGGCTGTTGAGTTTTATCGGCCAAAAGGGGACTCGCCCGAACTGATGAAAGCTTTGTTTTATTATTCAAATTATTTGTATGAAAACGAATTGAATGAAAGCGCTATAAAATCGGTTATGAAAGCACGACAGCTGGCAATCAAATATAGCGACGATTACTGGCGCGGAAAGACTGCCGAGCTTTTAGCCGATATTCTTTCAAATAATCATAACAATCATGAGGCTATAAAGTATAGATATGAATCGGCCAAATACTATTCTAAAGCCTGGCGAGAGGATAATGCCAGATATTGTTATCTTGACCTTGCTGTTGCCTATGGTAACATTTCGGATTACAACAGATGTTATGAGTTAACCGACAGTATACTGAATATTGCCATAGCCGATCAGGATTCAATGTTAATGGCCTACTGCTATTCAATTGAATATGACGCCAGAATAAGAAATCGTGACTTTATCAAAGGGGAGATTGCTTTGAATAAATTTCTTTTAATGGAGGATTTTATGCCTGCAACCTCAAGAGATTATTCTTTTAAAGCAAGTGTTTTAATCCATAAAAATGAACTTGACAGTGCCGAGGCTATTTTAAATGAATTGAAAGGGCAAAAGCTGAATAATCGTGATAAGGGATTGGTTTATTTGACTTTAAAGAATCTATATAAGAAAAGGGGATTATTTGAAAAAGCATTGGAGGCAACCGATAGTGTCTTTGTTTTCAGTGACAAGGATGTTCGTAAAAGTTCGTCGCAGGTTCTTGTCGCCGCACAGCGCGACTATCTGGACAATGACCTGACGACTGCCAATTTACGAGCCGAGCGGCAAAGAATCATAATTGTAGGGGGCTTGATAGTTTCGTTCATAATCATTGTTTTGATTGTGCTGATTTACCGCTATCGCATGCGGGTAAAGAGAATCGAGTCAGAGAATAAAATAGCACAAATCTTGGCCGTTTCCGATGAGTTGAATAGTGAAAACAAGAGGCTTACCTCGGCAATTAAGGAGCACAAGGAGAGGCTGACCGATATGGAAGGACGTTTGGAGCAACAGAGTAAGCAATCGGCCGATATTGAGGCCCTTTTCCATGAAAAATGGTCGATGCTCAATTTTTTGTGCAATGAATATTTTGAAAAGGGGGAAACTCAACAAACCCGCGCTACAATTTTATCGCGCATCGAGGATGAACTGAAGAGTTTCCGGAGCCAAAAAAGTATGGTTGAATTTGAGGAGGCTGTCGACTTGTATATGAACGGAATAGCATCGCGATTGAGGGAGCAGTGCAGTTTCCTGAATGAGAGTGCGATAATGTTTGTCGTTTTATGTATGGCCGGTTTGTCGCAGCGTGCAATTTGTCTGCTGCTCAATATCTCTTACAATTATTTCTACACCAAAAAGCAGCGCATCGTCACCCGCATTGAGCAATCGGATACGCTCGACCGCGAGCTGTTTCTCAGCTATCTCAAGTGATAAACGCGTTAAACCGTGTTAATCGCCCAACCTTTTGGTGACGTGATATGTTTTACAATCAAGAGAAGGCATTTCAGACGTTATTAAAACGTCACCTCTCATAAAATGATACCCTCTCAAACCTCCGTCAAAGCCTCTGTTTTGTCGGAGGTCTCTTTTTATGGCGCCCCCACATCAATCTTTTCTATATATGAAACAGGCATGGGCGAGTAGGACGCGATATTTCGCGTCCCACCTTAATTGACTGAACCACAGTTCGTTTGTGGGGACGTGATACTTTACGTCCTATCGAGCAATGCAGGCCATGCTTTCGTCGGAGTTTACTCCGACGATGTTTATTGGGTATATCATCATAAACCCCACCAAGTCGCTGACGCTCCATGATGGGGTTTAAGTTTGTTATTGGTCTCCGACCAATTTTTTAATTACACCGAGGCTTGCAGGACGCAAACTATCGCGTCTCTACCCTAATTGGCTGGACCACAGTTTGTTTGTGGGGACGTGCCTTTGGCACGTAATGAAGGTTTGTTTTGTTATTGGTCAAGGACCAATGGAATCTTAATCGATGCGGGCTGCAAAACCGCCGCCGGGAGCAAGATGCAACTTGAGAGGACGGGTTGTATCGACTGCCGATACAGATTTTTTGTAGTCGCGACCTATGCGGTGGGCGTTGACTCCGTCGGCAAAGAGAGTCATTGTTGCCTGAGGTTTACCGATAAACGATAAATCTACCTCGATGTCACGCGGCGAGTTATCGGTGAGACCGCCTATGTACCATCGGTCGCCCGAGCGACGTGCGGTCACTATGTACTGACCCATTTTGGCATCGAGCACACGGGTTTCGTCCCACACGGTTGGAATCTCGGCGATAAATTCGGTAGATTCGGGTTCGCGGCGGTAGGCTGATGGGGTGTCGCAGAGCATGTTGAAAGGAGAGTCAAGGATGACGTAGAGTGCCAGCTGGCGGCAGCGTGTGCCCTGGCTCATGGGTTCGGAGTTACAGGGGTGATAGTTGCCTTTCGAGGCATTGCGCATGGCCCCCTGGGTGTAGTCCATGGGACCGGCAACCTGGCGGGTGAACGGAATCATCACGTCATAGAGCACCTGGTCGAGAGTGTCGGGCGACCATTTCATTTGTTCAAGACCGTTGACTCCCTCAAAGTTGAGCACGTTGGGATAGGTGCGGTTAAATCCGGCCGGCTTGGCTGTGCCGTGAAGGTCGAGGATGAGGTTATATCGGGCGGCTGTCTCGGCAGCACGGCTGTTAAACTCGGCGATGGTTTGGTCGTCGCGGTCCATAAAGTCTACTTTAAAACCCTTGACCCCCATGTCGGCATAGTGTCGGCAAACGTTTTCCATATCGCGGTCAAAGGCATAGTAACCGGCCCACAGAATGATGCCGACATTTTTATCTTTGGCATAGTTGACAAGCATTGGCAGGTCGATGGCGGGGACAACCTGCATCAGATCGGCCTTTTTGTTGACGGCCCAACCCTCGTCGAGGATGACATACTCGATGCCGTTTTCCGATGCGAAGTCGATATAGGCTTTGTAGGTGTCGTTGTTGATGCCGGTTTTGAAGTCGACACCGTCAAGGTTCCAGTTGTTCCACCAGTCCCAAGCCACTTTGCCGGGACGAATCCACGAAATATCGTTGATGCGCGACGGTTGGGCAAGCAGATAGGTGAGATTGGTCGAGGCGAGATCGGCGTCGTTGTCGGTGATGACAGCTATGCGCCACGGCAGGGCACGGGCTCCATCGATGCGGGCGATGTAGTCATGGCGCGACTTGACCAGAAGCTGAAGCATATTGTGACCTCCCTGCTCGACCGAGTCGGGAACCTGAGCGAGAATGCCCTGAAGCGAAGAGTTGTCATCGGCGTTGAGAAACAGGCCGGGATAGTCGATGAGGCCCGACTCGGTAAAAGTCACCTTGACACCCTCCACGGGTTCAAACAGGGCGGGTAGAAAAATGAGGCGCGAGCGGTCAAGATCTTTGAGCGGTTTTTGGGTATATATGTTTTCAAACGAGTTGAAAAATTGAGTTTCAAATGATTCGGTCGACTTTGAACGGGGACGCACGTAAGGGACTGTGGCCATGGTAGCGTCGCCGGGAAAGTTGATTCGGACGGTTTCGTTCTTGATTGTGGCGGGAGTCTTGCCGTCATATACAAACCGGTAGGCGATGCCGTCGTTATAGGCACGAAATTGCATGCTCCAGCCTTTGGCAACGTTGAACGACAGCTGGTTATAGTTGTCATGTATTTGAGTGGCGCGGTAAAACGGCGAGGCAATCATCGAGTCATCGGATGTGAGTCTGACTCCCGAGATTTTGGGATTTTGACCGATGACGGTGCCGTTGTCGAGAGTGAGGGCGGCCGGCGAGGGTTCGATTACGGTGACTCCGTCGGCTTTGACCGTGTAGGTGACAGCCTGGTCGGTGGAGATGGTTACCGACAGGCGTTGGTCGGGAGAAGTGAGCCTGAGGTCTTTTGCGGCGGCAGTAACCGATGCAAAAAGTGTCAGCAGTGATAAAATGGCCGGAATTTTCTTCATGGGGAATATTTATCGGGTAATTAAATACAGGTAGGAGATGATATATCACGTCCCTACCGGGTTATTTGGGTAGGGACGCGATATGTAGGGTAATGATCAAGGGGATATTTTTATAATCCCATCTGTCATCAGGACTTATTTTTTGAATTCATATCCGGCCGATTCGAGAATACGTTCGGGAATCTGGATATTGTTGTTGATGCGCATGAAGTTGTCGGCACCTTGACCGATTGCATAGACGGGCACGGGGTTACCGGTGTGGCTGCGGGTGGTCCAGCCAATAGCTGCTTTGGTCGAGAGAAGTGCAAATACATCGGCTGCAAAGCTGTTGAAGTCGTTATAGAGGGTCTTCTGATCTTTGCTTTCGCGTTTTTCAAATACTTTTACAAACGCTTCTTCGAGTTTCTTAGTCTCTTTTTCTTTGAGAGGAATAACGGTCCAGAAACCGAGGTTTTCCTGAAGATATTCCTTCATGTCGTCCCAGGTGTAGACGCGGCGCGATTTGAGGATGCCTTTGCAGTAGTCTGAGAACATCTCTTTTGAAACTTTCTGGGCCTGAAGGTAGTTGAAGAACACTTTGTAGCCATTGGCAGCGTTACCTACCGACATACCGCCGGTATCGTGGTCGGCAGTCACGACGATGAGTGTTTCGTCGGGATGAGCGAGATAGAAATCATAAGCGATTTTGAGCGCTTCGTTGAAGTTGAAAATCTCGATGATGGCTGCACCGCCGTCGTTGCCGTGAAGAGCGTGGTCGATGTTACCGCCCTCGACCATCATGAAGAAACGCTCGGGAGTTTTCTTTTCGAGGAAGTCAAGACAGGTCTGGGTCATCTGGGGCAGGGTGAGCATACCGCTGATAGAGTCGATGGTATAACCCACATTGCCGGCCTGGAACGGTTCTTTGTCGAGAAGGATGATTTTGCCCGATGTTTTGTCAAGAGCCTGATATTCATCGAGGCCGCGGGCAATCTTGATGTTGTTCTTTTTGTAAAGGTCGAGCACGCCGGTGTCGTTGCCGTCGCTGTCTTTGAGTCCGCGCAGGTCGCTACCGGCGAGGAAGTCGATTTTAGAGTCGACAAACTGGCGGTTGATCTGGGTGTACATCGAGCGTTTGGGAACATGGGCATAGAAAGCGCCGGGAGTAGCGTCGTCGGGGGCCACAGTGGTGATCACGCCGATGCCATAACCGTTATCGGCAAGAACCTCGGCCATAGAGTAGACGGGGATAGAGTCGGGGTTAACACCGAGCATGCCGTTTTTGGTTTTATAACCGGTCGAGAGGGCAGTACCGGCTGCCGCCGAGTCGGTAACGGGAGTTGAGGCAGAGTAGGTCATGGCCTGAGCTGCAACGGGGAAGGTCATCATAAGTGGGAGTTCGTCAGAACCGAGCACCGTGCGGTTGTAGGTAGCGGCCGCCATCGTGGGACCCATACCCATACCGTCACCGATGAAGTAGAAAATGTAACGGGGTTGGTTGGCCATAGCCGAGATGGCGCAGGTCAACGCAAGCGAAGTGATTAATGATTTGATTTTCATGTCGTTTTATTTAAAGTTTATAATTGGGAATTATCTGAGTTGAAGCAGCGCGTCAATGACCTGGCGGTCGTTTGACAGGCGGGGTATCTTGCGTTGGCCGCCAAGCTTGCCGGTCGATGCGAGCCATCGTTCAAACTGGCCGGGAGTGGCTTCGGTCAGCTCGAGACGGTCAAGAAAGATGTTGCCCGACCGTTTGGCTTGATAGTCGCTGTTCTCGACGGTGAGCTGTCGGTCAAGAATGTCGGCAAAGGCGTCGAGGTCGTCGGGACGGTGCCCAAACTCGACGAGCCACTGGTGGTGTCCTTTGCTGCCGCCGTGGGTATAGACCGGTGCGGCTGTATAGTTGACGACGGTCGCGCCGGTGGCTTCACACGTCTTGCGGATGGCAGCGTCGGCGTTAAACACCATGAGCTCCTCGCCAAAGGCGTTGATGAAGCTTTTGGTGCGTCCGGCGATTGTGATGCGCAGCGGGTTGACCGACTCGACACGGACGGTGTCGCCTATCATGTATCGCCACAGTCCGTTACACGACGAGATGACAAGTCCGTAGATTTGACCCGGCATCACCTCCGAGGCCGTCAGGCTGGGCGGGAACGGGTCGTCGATATGGTCGAGGGGCACGAACTCATAATATATGACCACGTCCATGAGCAAAAGTAAAGCGTGAGAGTCAATTTTGTCCTGGACTGCAAAAAAGCCTTCGCTTGCGTTGTATGTCTCGAGGTAGCGCATGTGATTACCGTCGGTAATCATGTCATATTCCTCGCGGTAGGGGCCAAATGCGATCCCTCCGTGAAAAAAGACCTCGAGATTGGGCCACACATCGTGGATGGTTGTCGCTCCTTTGTAGCGTATGATTTCTTTAAGCACGGTAAGAAACCAAGAGGGGACGCCCGAAATGTTGGTGATGTTATTGTCAGCGGCCTCCTTGACCAGACGTGGAAGTTTTTCGTGCCAGTCCTCAAGCAGAGCGGTCGACTTGGAGGGTACTCTCACAAGGTTGGCCGCCGGATTGATCTTGTCGATAAGGTGGGCCGACAGGTCGCCTACCTTGACTCCGGGATGAGGGGTGTCGAGGGTATTGCCAAAACTTCCGCCGAGAATAAAACTGCGTCCCGAAAAGAGCCGGCTGTCGCGATACAAGTCGAGATAAGCGGCCACCGAGTCGGCAGCTCCACGATAGTGGGTGAGGTTGAGCGAGTCGGGCGTGAGAGGGATGTATTTACTCTTGCCGTCGCTTGTTCCCGACGACTGGGCAAAACGAGCGGTGAGTCCCGGCCAAAGAATGTCACGCTCGCCATTGACCATCCTGAGTACATAATCGCGTATGTCGGGGTAGGTTATGACCGGAACGTGACGGCGATAATCGTCGGCATTTTTAATAGAATCAAACCCATATCGCTCACCATAGGCGGTTTTTCGACCCTTGTTCAGCAGGAACCCGAGCGTCTTTTGCTGAGCAATATCCGCGTTCAGAGCGTCGTGCTTCATGATAGAGGCTCGACGGTTGAAATAAGGTCGTATCAGCGGGGTAAAATCAAACATAGGTTTCGATTCAGAAATTCTCTACAAAAATAGTGATTTTTTGATTATAGAATTTCATAAAATAATAAAAAGAATAAACTCAATCAAAATAAGAATAATGGATAAAATTGTCTATAGTAAAGTCGATAAAATTTAAAATTCTGTTTATCAGTTTGTTAACTGTTGATTTGCTTAAAATAGGCGATATTATGTCAAAACTTTAAAAATAATTTATTAACTTTGTAGCCACAAACGCCCTGATGGCGGAATCGGTAGACGCGCTGGTCTCAAACACCAGTGGAGCAATCCGTGCCGGTTCGATCCCGGCTCAGGGTACTGAATTGGAGTCCTATATTTTTAGGTGCTCCAATTTTCTTTTTACCCCCTCGTAACTCATTGGTTTGGTTA
>JAIDNJ010000058.1 GCA_029063895.1 Muribaculaceae bacterium
GCCAATTATGGTACTAAATTACATTTGGATAGCATTTTTCCTACTTGCGTTTGTTGTTGCGATAGGAAAAACTGTTTTTGGTGGCGATATGGAAGTCTGGAGCCAGATTATGTCAGCTTCTTTCTCGTCGGCAGGAACAGCCTTTGAGATTTCGATAGGCCTTACCGGTGTTCTTGCCCTGTGGATGGGTTTGATGAAAATCGGTGAGCAGGCCGGAGTTGTCCGTTTTTTCGGTCGTATCATCAGTCCGCTTTTTTGTAGACTGTTTCCCGGCGTTCCCAAAGATCATCCGGCGATGGGTTCTATATTTATGAATGTGTCGGCCAATATGCTCGGGTTGGATAATGCCGCCACACCGCTCGGACTCCAGGCGATGAAAGAACTCCAGGAGTTGAATCCAAAAAAAGACACGGCTACCGATGCTATGATTATGTTTCTTGTCCTGAATGCGTCGGGTCTTTGTTTTATTCCGATTGGTATAATGATGTATCGCGTGCAGGCGGGAGCGGCAAATCCGACCGATGTGTTCCTCCCTATTTTGCTGGCGACATTTATTGCTACGCTTGTAGGAATTATTGCCCTGTGCATAAAACAGCGTATAAAGCTTCTTGACCCGGTTCTGCTGGCATGGCTTGCCGGAATGTCGATTGTGATTGGCGCAATTGTGTGGACATTCAGTCAAATGAGCGAAACCGAAGTGCAGCTTTACTCGGGCTTTGTTGCTAATGTTTTGTTGTTCAGCGTTATTATTGCATTTATTGTTGCGGGCCTCATAAAGCATATAAATATGTATGATGCTTTTATAGAAGGAGCTAAAGACGGGTTCCGGACCGCCGTTATGATTATACCTTATCTTGTGGCTATTCTTGTAGCGATAGGTATGTTTCGCGCGTCGGGAGCGATGGACGTGGTGACCGGTGCGATGGAGAGCGTTGTAAGTTTCTTTGGGTTTGATACAGAGTGGGTTGCGGCATTGCCGACCGCTCTTATGAAGCCTTTGAGTGGTAGCGGTTCGCGAGGAATGATGGTCGACTTGATGAATACTTATGGTGTAGATTCGTTTGTGGCCAGGGTGTCGGCATCGATTCAGGGTAGTACCGATACGATGTTCTATGTGCTCGCCGTTTATTTTGGCAGCGTTGGAGTGAAAAAGACAAGATATGCTGTGAGCTACGCGCTTCTTGCCGATATATGTGGTTCTATAGCAGGTATTTTTGCGGCTTATATATTCTTTAAGTAAACAACTGTAAATCAAATAAATAAAATCGGTTTAACTTCTTGTTGAACCGATTTTTTTTGATTTTGTTTACGCACGCGGTGTTGATTAAAAACATAATTATTTGTATCTTTGTAGGTTAAATCATTTGTTTGTGATGAATATATCATTTCAATGGCTCACTCAAGGCAATGTCGGTATGCCCGCTCTCGATTTTCCTCTTGTCCAGCGATGGATAGGCGAGGTTGCCGTGCGTCACGGTTTTGCAGCTCGCGAGTTGACATATATTTTTTGTGACGACTCAACTATCATTGATGTCAACCGTCGCTTCCTGAGCCACGATTATTACACGGATATTATTACGTTTGATTATACCCGAGGCAAGTTGCTTAGAGGTGATATGTATATATCGCTTGATACAGTGCTTACAAATGCCGATCTTGTTGGACAGGCCTACGACCGCGAATTACTGAGAGTTGTCATTCACGGCATACTTCATCTTTGCGGAATAAACGATAAAGGTCCCGGTGAGAGAGAGATAATGGAGGCACACGAAAACGAGGCGCTTGCCCTTTATGATGAATTAGCCCTGACTGACTTATGAAATTTGAATATGATGTTATTGTGATTGGAGCCGGGCATGCCGGATGTGAGGCGGCCTCGGCGGCAGCACGCATGGGAAGTCGCACGCTCCTTGTCACTCTTGATATGAATAAAATTGCCCAGATGAGCTGCAATCCGGCTGTCGGTGGTATCGCCAAGGGGCAGATTGTACGCGAGATTGATGCTCTCGGCGGTCAGATGGGTATTATTACCGACCGTTCGGCGATACAGTTCAGAATGTTGAACCGGTCCAAAGGCCCGGCTATGTGGAGTCCGCGTGCCCAGAGTGATCGAATGTGTTTCAGTCAGCTATGGCGTCATACTCTTGAACACACTCCCAACCTGTCGATGTGGCAGGATGATGTTGTCGATGTTCTTGTCGGAGAGGGTGGGGCAGTGGCCGGTGTGAAGACCGCGCTCGGTGTCACTTTCAAAGCTAAAGCTGTTATCCTTACTGCTGGAACATTTTTGAACGGATTGATGCACATCGGGCGTACTCAGCTTAAAGGCGGACGCATCTCCGAACCCGCTTCGGTTGGGTTGACGGCACGTTTGCGTGATCTCGGGTTTGTTACCGATCGTATGAAAACGGGTACGCCGGTACGAATTGATGCGCGTAGTGTCGATTTTTCAATGACCACGCCTCAGCCAGGTGATAATGATAATCACAAATTTTCTTATCTTCCCGATGTAAAACGAGAATTGCCCCAGCGCGACTGTTATATCCTTTATACAAACAACACCACTCACGAGGTTTTGCGTCGCGGGTTACCTGATTCGCCGCTTTACAATGGTCAGATCCAGAGTATAGGCCCTCGCTATTGTCCGAGTATCGAAACAAAGATTGTGACGTTTGCCGATAAAACCGAGCACCAGCTTTTTCTTGAGCCTGAAGGTGTCGATACAACTGAATTTTATCTTAACGGTTTTTCGTCATCGCTTCCGCTTGACATTCAGCTCGAAGCTCTTGAAACAATCCCGGCTTTACGCGATGTCGAGATATTCCGTCCCGGGTATGCGATAGAATATGATTTTTTTGACCCGACTCAGCTCAAGCACACTCTCGAGACCAAACTTGTTACCGGTCTCTACTTTGCCGGACAGGTTAATGGGACCACCGGTTATGAAGAGGCGGCGGGGCAGGGGCTTATTGCCGGCATGAATGCTCATCTTGCTATAAACGGCAAGCAGCCGTTTGTACTTGCTCGTGACGAGGCTTATATCGGGGTGCTCATTGACGACCTGGTTACCAAAGGTGTCGATGAACCGTACCGAATGTTCACATCGCGTGCCGAATACCGTATATTGCTCCGTCAGGACGATGCCGATGTGAGACTCACTCCCAAGTCCTATCAGGCCGGACTTGCCGATGAAGCCCGCATGAATCTTTTGCGTTCAAAAATAGAGCAGCGCGACGCCCTGATTGAGTTCTGCCGAAACTTCTCGGTTAAAACTTCAATCATCAATCCGCTCCTTGAGGAGAGGGGCCTGCAGCCGCTTAAACAGGGTTTGAAATTGATCGATCTCATCCTCCGCCCTGAACTTGACATTAAGATTTTGGCTGAAATGATAAAACCGCTGGCCGATAAGATTGAGGAAATCGAGCAGGTTCGTCGCGATGAAATCGTTGAGGCTGCCGAGATATTGATAAAATATCAAGGATACATCGATCGGGAGCGCATGACGGCCGACAAACTGCGCCGACTTGAAGAACTCAAGATTGAAGGTCGGTTTGACTATGGGTCGATAGCCGCTCTTTCGACCGAGGCCCGTCAAAAGCTTTCAAAAATCAATCCTGAGACAATAGGGCAGGCCAGGCGCATTCCGGGTGTGTCGCCAAGCGACATCAATGTGCTGCTCCTGCTTCTTGGACGGTAAATGTTCCACGTGAAACAATTTAATAATAACTTCCTATAAACCAGTTTGCTTTATTAAGTATGGAATACATTAAATCTAAAATCCGCGACGTTGTCGACTTTCCTCAGAAAGGTGTTGTCTTCAAAGACCTGACAACTGTTTTTAAAGACCCTCGTGCCATTCACATCATTGGGTGGGATCTTTCACAGCTCTATCGCGACAAAGGTGTGACCAAAGTCGTCGGTATTGAATCGAGAGGTTTTATTGGTGGCTCTATCCTGGCGTTTGAGCTTGGAGCCGGATTTGTTCCCGTGCGCAAGCCCGGAAAACTTCCTGCCGATACAATTTCGGCTTCTTATCAAAAGGAATATGGTGTCGATACAATCGAGATACATCGCGATGCCATCACCGAGGATGATATCGTGGTGCTTCACGATGACGTGCTCGCGACCGGTGGAACTATGCTGGCTGCCTATAATCTCGTCAAGAGCATGAATCCTAAAAAGATTTACATCAATTTTATTATTGAACTTTCGGCTCTCGGTGGACGTAATCTTCTCCCCGATGATGTCGAGGTTACATCGCTGATTAAATATTGATTTTAGCCACACTATATGGCCAAACACGATAAGGATAAATCTCCGCAGCTAAAAGAGAAAATATCTATTTTGCCCGATACCCCCGGAGTCTATATGTATTTTGACTCCGAGGGTAAGGTTATTTATGTGGGTAAGGCCAAAAATCTGAAGCGTCGCGTATCGTCTTATTTCAACCGTACTCACGACTCGCTCCGCACCAATCTGCTCGTCCGTGCTATCGCCGATATGAAATATATTGTCGTCCCGACCGAGCAAGATGCGCTTAATCTCGAGTCGTCGATGATTAAGGAATATCAGCCCCGCTACAATGTGTTGCTAAAGGACGATAAAAGCTATCCATGGATTGTGGTCACCAACGAGACCTATCCTCGCGTCTTCATGACTCGCCAGCACATCAAGGACGGTTCAAAATATTTTGGCCCCTACACAGATGTCGGAGTTGCAAGAACGGTTCTTGACCTTATAAGGCAACTATACCCTATACGAACCTGCCGGTTGCCCATCACTCCTGAATTTGTCAAGCGGGGAAAGGGCAGGCTGTGTCTCGAATATCACATGAAAAAGTGTATGGGATGTTGCAAGGGACTCATTTCACCTGAAGATTACAAACTGTACATTGACCGTGTAAAACAAATATTGCGCGGAGAGACAGGCGAGCTTATGGAATATCTCAGGGACGAGATGGAACGCTATGCCTCGCAACTCAAATTTGAACAGGCCCAGGAGGTGAAGGAACGATATAAACTTGTGGAGCGATACCGCGCCAAGAGTGTTATCGTGTCGACCACTATCAACGAGATTGATGTGTTTGGTATCGATGACGATGGATCAAATGATGTGTATATAAACTATATGCACGTGCGCCGCGGGGCGGTGGTCAAGAGTGTGACTCTACATTACCGACGTCGTCTCGACGAGTCGGCAACCGAGCTTCTCACGCTGGCTATGCGCGAGATTGCCACTTCGCTCGATGTCACTTTTGGCGAGGTTGTGGTAGCCGAGGCTCCCGACATTGACCTTGACGGGGTGACGTTCACAATCCCGTCGCGCGGAGACAAAGCCCATCTTCTTGAGGTGTCACAGCGAAATGCCCGACAAAGCAAACTCGATTTTCTCAAGCACATCGAGCGAACCGATCCCGAGCAGCGCACCCAGAAGATTCTCGAGCGCATGAAGCAAGATTTTCATTTGTCCGAACTGCCTCGTCACATCGAGTGCTTTGACAACTCAAATATACAGGGTACAAATCCGGTAGCATCGTGCGTGGTGTTTCGTGATGCAAAGCCGTCAAAAAAAGACTATCGTCATTTCAACATCAAGACCGTTGTCGGTCCCGACGATTTCGCGTCGATGAAAGAGGTGCTGACACGGCGATACACACGATTGATGGAAGAAGGGCAAGAGTTGCCACAGCTCGTCATTGTCGATGGTGGCAAGGGACAGCTTAGTGCGGCTGTCGAGGCTCTCGAAGCGATAGGACTCCGAGGTAAAATCGCACTTGTCGGCATTGCAAAACGACTCGAAGAAATATATTTTCCGGGCGACTCGGTGCCACTCTATATAAACAAAAACAGTGATTCGCTTCGTGTGGTCCAGCATCTCCGTGACGAGGCTCACCGGTTCGGTATCACACACCATCGTGACCGCCGCTCAAAATCCCAGACCGTGAGTCGTCTCGATTCTATCAAAGGGGTAGGGGAGGCCACGCGTACGGCATTGCTGAAAAAATTTAAAAGCGTCCGTCAGATTGAACTCGCTTCGACCGATGCTATTGCTGAAGTTGTCGGGCCGGCCAAGGCTCGTCTCATCAAGGATGCTTTATCAGGTAATAACAATAATCAATGAATTCCACTCTCCGACATCAAAACGTTACACGCTACATAGCTCCGCTACGTGAAGGTGGATCCCTGCCGGCTCTTGCCGAGGCCGACGACGGGTTCAAATATGTAGTTAAATTCCGTGGGGCCGGTCATGGCTCCAAAGCGCTTGTTTCAGAACTCATCGGCGGCGAAATAGCACGTCTGGCCGGGCTCCGTGTGCCCGAACTTGTCTTCCTTGACGTCGATGAAGACTTCGGACGCACCGAACCCGATGAAGAAATTCAGGACTTGCTCAAGGCTTCGCGAGGTCTCAATCTCGGACTGCATTTTCTTTCCGGTGCGATGACTCTTGACCCCTATGCCAACCCTGTATCGGCTGCCGAGGCGTCTAAAATTCTATGGGTCGACGCATTTCTGACCAATATTGACCGCACGGTAAAGAATACCAATATGCTGCTGTGGCACGGCGAAACATGGCTCATAGATCATGGCGCATCATTGTATTTCCATCATTCGTGGGGCGACCACATCAAGGCCGCCATGTCGCCGTTCCCCTACAGTCAGAACCACGCCATGCTGTCTCGTGCATCCATGCTCAACGAGGTTGACGCCGAGATGCATCGTTTCATTACACCCGAGGCAATTGACCGTATCGTAGCCATGTTGCCCGACGAGTGGCTCGACTATTCACCCGACATTACACCCGCGGCGGTGCGACAGGTTTATGCCGAATTTCTCAAAATTCGTTTGGATAATTCTCAATTATTTGTAAATCAAGCTAATGAGTTCCGTTCAAAACTTCCTTTATGAATATGCCGTAGTCAGATTCATGCCCGACATTTCCCGTCAGGAGTTTGTCAATATCGGCTTGATTATGATGTGTAAACGGCAAAAGTGGATAAAATTCCGCCATTATATTGATAGTCAAAGGATTAGTTCACTGAGAAATGTCGAGGTGGCCGCCGATGCCATTACCCGTCAGCTCGCGTCGTTTGTAGAGCTGAGCAAACCCTCACCCGACCCGGCTACCTGCATGTCCGATTTCCCCGTTGAGGAACGTTTCCGATGGCTCACTGCTGTAAGGTCGGCATGTATTAGAACATCAGAGGTCCATCCCGGCAAGACCGGTGACCTTGACGGCGAATTTGACCGATTGTTTGCCGAACTTGTCCTGTAAATTATTAACTAATATAAATTCCCACCCAATGCAAAACGACGAGGCTCAGTTACCCGCCATATCTTTTAGAAAAGGGTTTTTGGCAATATCACCGATTTTGGTGTTCATGTTATTTTATCTTGTTGTCTCGATTGTTATCGGTGACTTTTACAAGATGCCGCTTGCCGTCGCTTTTCTGGTAGCTACAATTTGGGCGGTTCTCACGACACCCGGCGGTCTGCAGGACCGTATCAAGATTTTTTCAAAAGCGGCCGGCTCGACCAATATCCTTTACATGATATGGATTTTTATTCTTGCCGGAGCGTTTGCCAATCTGGCTAAGGAAATAGGGGCGGTCGATACTACCGTCAATTTTGCGCTGTGTTATCTGCCTCCTCATTTCATTTTGCCGGGACTTTTTGTGGCTGCATGTTTCATCTCCTTTTCGATAGGTACATCGGTCGGGACGGTTGTCGCTTTGACGCCGCTTGCCGTCGACATGGCTACCGCCGGACACGCGTCAGTCCCGCTTTTCGTTGCCTCGATTCTTGGCGGTGCATTTTTTGGCGACAATCTTTCGTTTATTTCCGACACGACCATAGCGGCCACGCGTACTCAAGGATGTCGCATGGGTGACAAGTTCAAGGCCAATATCTGGATTGCGCTTCCGGCGGCTATAATTACTCTTGCGGTCTATATCGCCATGGGCGGTGTCGTGGAGAATGTGACCGTTAATGAGGTCGGCAACCTGTGGCTGCTGTGTCCCTATCTGGTTGTAATCGCCCTTGCGGTTGCCGGTATCAATGTTGTCATCGTGCTGCTCGGAGGTATTCTTGTCGCTTTTACAGTTGCTGCTGCCGACGGCACCGACATCATGTCGATGTTCGGCTTTATGGGCAACGGCATTGATTCTATGGGCAACCTGATAATTGTGACACTGCTTGCAACAGGTATGCTCGGTCTCATCCAGTTTAACGGAGGTATCGATTACCTTCTTCAGATTCTGACTCGGGGAATACGAGGACCGCGTGGAGCTCAGGCTGTAATCGGTATTCTTGTGATGCTTGTCAATTTCTGCACGGCCAACAATACCGTAGCCATCATCACCGTGGGGGCGTTGTCACGAAAACTTGCAACGCGATTTGGAGTGTCGCCGCTTAAAAGCGCGAGCTTGCTCGACACATGTTCCTGCATAGCGCAATGCATTATCCCCTATGGAGCGCAAACGTTGTTGTGTACCGCTCTGGCAGGCATATCACCGATGGAGCCATGGACATTCCTGTATTACCCCTGGGCGCTTGCGTTTGTAGTAATTCTGTCGATTATTTTCCGTTTCCCGCGGTTGAAGTCGGTTTAGTCTCGTGACTTTTTGCCAGGTTGGTGAGAATCATACCGGCGACAATTACCACCATTGCCGCTACCTGAACCCAGTGGAGCTTGTCAATACCCATCAGCACCGCTGTGAGGGTTGCAAATACCGGAAGCAGATACTGGTAGATTGAAACCAGTTCCGAACCGATTCGCTTGACGGCCGGTTGCACAAGGAAGTAGGCAAAAAATGTAGGGCAAAGAAGTATAAAGCCAATCTCAACCCATGGACGGGCATTGGTAGTGGCCAAAATCGGCATTTTATCCATACCGGGGATAAGGCAAATCGCCGGAATCGCTGCAAACAGGAATACCCAACGGAGCATGTTGGACGGCCGATATTTCTTTGTCGGCCCTTCAAGAATCACCAGATAGAACGCATAACATATTGTCGATGCTACGGCAAGCAGGTCTCCCAAAAGTTTGTCGCTGCCCGAACTGCTGCCCGAACCGCTCGACGCGATAACAACGATAGCGCCGCCAAACGACACGATAATACCGATATATTCCATCAGTGACGGACGTCGTTTTAAAAACAATATCTCCATTACGATGACAAATACCGGGGGCAAGGTCATGATTATCGAGATGTCGATGGCACTTCCAAAACGGAGCGATGTCACAAACAGGTATATAAACGCAAACAAGCCTATTGCGCCGCCAAGGAACAGTTTTATCCAATCGTGATGCTCGATTGGCTTGTCTTTTACAAACAGGGATACAATCCACATCAGGGCAGCTCCCCCGATAAGACGTACGGCTGTAATGCCATCGGCAGTCATCCACTCGGGAATCAGCGCTTTTGTCACTGCGACATTCATGCCCCAGAAAATAGTGGCTATGAGGATGCACGCATTACCAACGAGCGCGCCCGATACATTTTTCTTTTCTACCGGAGACGATGTGAGCTTTCCTCCGGGATTGCTATTTGAAATATTTTCGTTCATATTACAACATGTATTTAGCAAACCAACAATATTAAGTCGGTTTTGGTTTTATCATATTCACTCGTCGCCGTCATCTTCATCGTCATTGTCATCGTTGTCCTTGACGTGCCGCTCCTTTTTGAGCTGCCCGAGATAGGCTCCGGTGATGACACCTGACGGGAGGGCGATTATAGCGACACCAAAGAGTGCCGATAGCATCGATACGATTCGTCCGGCGGTAGTCACCGGCACTATGTCGCCATATCCTACCGTGGTCAATGTTGTCGTCGACCAGTAGAGTGCGTCAAAAAATGTCTTGAACGTCGGTTGGCCGGTAGCCGGATTGATAACTGGCTCGACGTTAAACATGATGATAGCGGTGATAAAGATATAGACAATCGCCAGTACCAGCACTGAAAGCAATACGTCTTTCTGCTTTTTCAGGATAGAGAGAAAAGACTCTATTTTGTGAGAGTATCTGAAGATGCGGAGTACTCTGAACAGCCGGAATATGCGTGTGAGCCTGAACAGTTTGAACGAGCGGTCGAGAACATTCAGTCCCGGCAAAATCGACAGCAGGTCGATAATTGCCATCGGCGTGAACGGATAAATCAAAAACGATTTGAATCCTCGCTTCAAAAGCAGGTCGGCTGTTGACCACCTGATGATGTAATCGACGATGAACGCGATTGTCGACACATAGTCAAACGCAGTGAACACCGGATACTGGTCCCTGAATACCAGCGGAAGGATACTTATCGCAATCATCGACAGCATGAAAACGTCATAGCAGTGACTTATCCGAGGATATTTTTGTCCCCGGCCCACAATTTGAAAGGCTGTCTTTCTTATCTTGTTTAATAATGTTGCACTCATAATCGTCAAGTTGAAACCGACGGCATGCTTAAGGCATGTCTTTTAGAAAGTAACAATCTCTAATGGCTGTCAGATTCTTAAAATTGTATAATAAACATTATCTAATCTTGACTATTGGAAAAAATCATGCTAACTTTGGGGCATGAAACAATATCTCGACCTGTTACGGCACATAATGGACAACGGTGTGGACAAAGGTGACCGCACCGGTACCGGCACGCGCAGTGTCTTTGGCTATCAGATGAGGTTTGACCTTTCTCAAGGTTTTCCGTTGTTAACGACCAAGAAGCTTCACCTCAAATCAATAATATATGAACTGCTGTGGTTTCTCAAGGGCGATACAAACGTGCGTTATCTCCAGGACCACGGCGTGCGCATCTGGAATGAATGGGCCGACCCCGTTACCGGCGATCTCGGTCACATCTATGGCTACCAGTGGCGTTCATGGCCCGACTATAACGGTGGCACAATCGACCAGATAACTCAAGCTGTCGAAACCATCAAAAATAATCCCGAGTCGCGCCGCATCATTGTCAGTGCATGGAATGTCGGCGATCTCGAAAACATGAATCTGCCCCCTTGTCACGCCTTTTTCCAGTTTTATGTGGCCGACGGCAAGCTGAGTCTGCAACTTTACCAGCGTAGTGCCGACTCGTTTTTGGGTGTGCCGTTCAATATTGCTTCCTATGCGTTGCTCACCATGATGATGGCTCAGGTCACCGGCTTGAAACCGGGCGAGTTTATCCACACCCTCGGTGACACCCACATCTACCATAATCACTTTGACCAGGTCAACCTGCAGCTCACCCGCACCCCCGGGCCGTTGCCGCGCATGGTTATCAACCCCGGGGTCAAGGATATTTTTGATTTCAAGTTTGATGACTTCAAACTTGAAGATTACAACCCTCAGCCCCACATTCCGGCTCCGGTCGCCGTTTGAAACTAACCCTATTTTGCAATTTATAAAACCAATCAACCAAACTATCCCATGAGTCCATTAGCTGTCATCCTGACAATCGCAGCCTATTTTGCGTTGCTGCTCACGATATCTTATGTAGTGTCGCGCAAGAGCGACAACTCGACTTTCTTCTCGGGAGGCCGACGCACCCCCTGGCCACTTGTAGCCTTTGCCATGATTGGCGCGGCTATCTCGGGTGTTACCTTTGTGTCGGTGCCCGGTATGGTGGTCAACAACGGCTATGCCTACCTTCAGATGGTGCTCGGCTTTATTGTCGGTTACTTCCTCATTGCCGGCGTGCTTGTCCCCATCTTTTACAAACGCAACCTTGTGTCGATTTACGGCTATCTTGAAGATCGTTTCGGTCGCAAGACCTATCGCACAGGTGCCTGGTTTTTCTTCGTTTCAAAAATGCTCGGGGCAGCCGTCCGCTTCTTTGTGGTTTGTGTCGTGTTGCAGACTCTTGTTTGTGAGCCGCTTCACATTCCGTTTATTCTTAACGTTATTGTCACCATCGCTCTCATCTGGCTCTATACCGTGCAGGGCGGTGTGAAAACACTCATCTATACCGACACCCTCAAGAGCTTCTGCCTCATCATGTCGGTTATACTCTGTATCTACTTTGTGGCCCGCAACCTCGGTTACTCTATGGGTGACATGGTTGGCGCCGTGAAAGCCCACGAAACATCGCGTATGTTCTTCTTTGATGATCCCAAATCGGGTTCATACTTCTGGAAACAGTTCCTTGCCGGTATATTCATGGCCATCGCCACCAATGGTCTCGACCAGGACATGATGCAGCGCAACCTCGCCTGCCGTGACTCGCGAGAGAGCCAAAAAAATATGATTGTCAGCGGTATTCTCCAGTTCTTTGTCGTGGCTCTTTTCCTTGTGCTCGGAACAATGCTCGTCATCTTCCTTGACCGCAACGGTATCGCCATTCCTCACAAAACCGACGAAATCTTCTCGATGGTCGCTTCTCACCCCGACATGCCTCTGATTGTCGGCATTCTTTTCATCATCGGTCTTATCGCGGCTGCCTATTCGGCTGCCGGGTCGGCTCTGACATCTCTCACCACCTCGTTTACAGTCGATGTACTTGACGGTCAGAAAAAATACAAGGAAGAGCATCTCACCAAGGTGCGCAAACGTGTTCACGTGCTCATGTCGTTTATTATGGGTCTCGTTATCGTCGGTTTCTACTACATCAGTGATCAGGATGCAATTTCGGCTGTCTATACCCTCGCTTCCTATACCTATGGCCCGATTCTCGGTTTGTTTGTATTCGGTTTGATGCACAAACGCCCCGTGCGCGATCACCTCGTGCCTGTTGTCTGTATTGCCGCTCCCGCTATCTCGTGGTGCATTCAGTATGGCCTCAAGGAAGCCTTTGACTATCACACAAGCTTTGAGTTGCTGCTCATCAACGCCGCTGTCACCATGCTCGGTCTGTGGCTGCTTTCGATCAACCATAATCCCGCGCCCAAGACCGACGCGGCCTGATAAATCCCTATTGCCGTGGCTCACGACCTTTTTGCCCGCTACGTGTGGCTGATGGATACCATCCGCCGCTATGGCCGCATCACCGGCCGTGAGCTCAACCGGCGCTGGGTCGAGTCACCGTTTGGCGACGGTCGTCCGTTGCCACGGCGCACATTCTACAACTACCGTCAGGCGCTTCAGCAACTATTCAATGTCAATATCGAGTATGACCCGGTAACATATGAGTACTTTATCGAGAACAACGATGACCACAATGACTCGGTGACCGACTGGCTCCTAAACACGACAGCCACAAGCAATGTTCTTTCGGGAGCGCGCGACATTTCGGACCGCATCTTTCTTGAAGACGTCCCCTCGGCCCGTGACTACCTGCATGTGGTGATCGATGCTTTGAAGATGAGCCGCGCCATCCGCTTTGACTATCATCCCTATACCCGCTCACAGCCAACTCCCGGAATTGTGCTTGAGCCTTATTTCCTCAAGATTTTTCGTCAGCGATGGTATATCACCGGCCGCAATATTGCCGATTCAAAGGTCAAGACCTATGCTCTCGACCGCATGACTCAGGCAGTGATGCTCGACACCACGTTTGTCATTCCGGGCGATTTTGATGCCGAGGCCTATTGCAGCGCGTCGTTTGGCGTTGTCTTCAACATGGGACAGGTCGAGCACGTCGTTATCCGTGTGGAGCCTCGTCAGGCTAAATATTTCAGGGCTTTGCCGTTACATCAGTCCCAGCGCGAAACAATTTATGATTCATTTTCCCTCTTCCACTTTGATATCCGCGTAACTCCCGACTTTGTCGAGGAACTGTTGTCCCATGGCCCCAAGATAACAGTCATCGAACCCCGTTCACTGCGCCTGACTATGATCGAGAAACTCCGAGCCACTCTCGCCGGATATGATGATCTTGAAAATGGATCCGGACCCACCCCACCGGTTTATTGATAAGATTGAAATATGAAAACATTAGGTACTCGCTCGTTGAGACACTGTCGGTTCCCCCGATTTTTTGTCATGTTGCTGCTGCTTTTGATTTTTAAGACAGCCGGCTCCGCTAATATTTCCACCTTTGTGGTTGTCGACAGTGTTGTTGATGCATCATCCGATAAACTGGAAATTCAGTTTAAAGAAGTGTCAAACAGCGAGGATCTTACAACTCTCAAGTTCAATATAATTTCGTCAAACACACCGTTTTCAATCTATAAAATCGAATGGATAAACAAAGATAATGTTCTTGTTCCGTTAGAGCCGTTTTCGTTGACTGTAAACGATGAGGTAGAGGGTAAGAAAGCACTGTGGCGAATAGTTACCGAGTTTCCCTACACAAACCGTTTTACTGTTGATGATGTGCTCCTGCTGTATACCGACCGGGGAACTATCAGATGTCGTACTTCATATGAAGGAGCTCTGATAGAGACCATTGACATGCTTCAGGCCGACTATGAGAAACAACTTGAGACCTCGACACAAAACACCCGAAGGGCATGGACTATCCTCGGTATAATACTGATGGCGGTCGTCCTGATTTCCCTGATTGTTTTTATTATTGTCAGGCAACGTTTCATACAAAAGCGCAGGGAAATTGAAAATCTTTCATTTTTGATTGCCGAGCGCACCGAACACAATCTCGAACTCAAGCAGCGAGTCGATGCCTTGTATGGCAGCCGACTCGACACACTAAACATGCTGTGTAACGAGTTTTTTGAAAAAAGCGGCTCGGAAAAAGTAAAGCTGACGATTTATAATGATGTCGAGAAACATATCCTTGCACTCAGAGACAGTAAAAGTATTGCTGAACTTGAAGGAATCGTCAATACTTATCTCGACAATATAATGAGCCGGGTAAAAGAACAGATTCCCGAGTTGACGCGAAATGACCTGATTTTCCTCACATATCTCTATGCCGGATTTTCTCCTCGTGCCATCTGCATTTTCACCGATATAAAAATCAAGAACTTTTACAATCGCCGAAGCCGTCTCAAGGACCGCATTCTCGCTTCTGACGCCCCCGACCGGGAGTTCTTTGTGTCTAAAATGTCGCTGTAACCGGCTGATTTTCAGGATGAGGAATTTTGAATTATTCCTCCGGCTGATTATCAGTGAGTTAGCTATGTGAATGAGGACTATTATAAGCCATTTTTTCTTGGGTAGCCATGCTGTTGTGCCTAATTTTGCAGCATGAATCACAAAAACAGCTACACAATGAAAAATTTACTTTTAGTGACTTTAATCGGTCTTGTCTCAAATTCTTTAAGCGCTCAGAAAGAAACTTCTGACAGCATTGTTGCGTTAAAAGAGGTTGTGGTCTCGGCCACCCTTCCCCAGGTAAAAAACGTCGGTTCGGTATCGGTCGTGAGAGTCCGCGGTACGATATTGTCAAAAATGGGAAACGCGTCATCGGTTCTTGAAAATACTCCCGGTTTGCATAAAGGGTCATCGGGTATCGAGGTAAACGGCCTCGGTAAGCCTGTTTTTATATTGAATGACCGCGAAATTGATCCTGACAAGATTCTTGACATGCTCCGTGCCAATACGATCAAGGAAATCCGGATTGATCGTAATCCCGATGTAACTTACTCGGCGACAGGACGTCCGGTAGTCGAGATTGTTCCATATAAACCGCTTGATGATTACATCTCCCTTTCGGTTGGTGATGATATGGCTATACTCCGCAAATACTCAAATGCCGCTAATGTGAATGTCGGCGGACAGTTTGGCAAGATTACCACCACCCTGAATTATACGGGCGGTGTGCTTCGTTTTCAAAATCATGAGACATATTTCCGCGATATTTACCATGATTCATATACTTCGGTTTTTAATCAGCACCGCATTGACAACAACAAAGACCTTCCTCACCGTGTGAGATGGGCGTTGGACTATAACATCGGCAAGAAACATCGGTTGGGAGTGGAATACTATTACCAGCACAGCGACCGTGAGCAACGGGTGACAGGACTCGATTATTATTCAGGTCTTGACAATACTTCGGAAAATGATTATGAGAGCTCAAACAACCGGTTGGCCAATCTTCACAATATTTCGGCCCAATACAATTATAAGAATGGTAAAAATTCGTTTCAAATCATTCAGGACTATGGTTATAACACGTCTCACGGTACGGTATACTCACAGGAAGGTTTTAATCTCTCACCGGTAGGATCATATTCTGACGGCAAATACAACACCGCGACTACAAGCGTGAAATTCGGAACTCAGCTTCCTATGAAAATTTCGTTGATGTCAGGTCTCAAGTACAACTATGTCGACAACCATGCTACATCCCGATATGAAAACCTCCCGTCACATATAAACGGATATGCTTCGACCACGGCTGTTACCGAGCATAATCCCCAGGCCTATGTCTCGCTCAGTCGTAAAATATCCCGTTTCACGTTAAACGCCGGCGTCAGATATCAGTATGTTCACCGTCATATTGTCAACGGATTGTCGGGCGGCAGCGAGCGTATATACAATCAGAACCTGTCATCATTTTTCCCATTGGTTTCCCTTAAATATTTGGGTAGCGGCACGTCTTTTTATGTCAGATATAACCGTTCGATCGAGCAGCCCGGATTTGCCTCATTGAATTCAGGCCTTGTCTATAATGACTCGCTGACCTATTCGGTGGGAAATCCCGATCTTAAGTCGGCTCTGACCGATGCTGTGTCGGGCGAGGTAAACTGGCGCAATTTTACATTTTCGACCTCATATTCTCATACCTCAAACCCGATTGTCAATGTATCGGACCCTAATTCTTCCGAAACCGATATCGTGACCCAGCACGACATAAACTTTAAATCGTACAACCGTCTGCGCTTGGCTCTGTCCTATTCAAAAACCATTTCGCGGCTTAATCTTTATGTCGAGGGGGCGGTGGTCATTCCTCATGGAAGATATACATTCCGTGGAAGCGATTTAAATGCCAACCGCGTGTCGTTCAACGGCAATTTTAATGCCAATTACATGATTAATTCATGTTTAGGCATTTTCACTTCGTTCAATTATCAGGGCTACAATACTTACCTCACCTGTGCCCAGAAACCGGTTAACAATCTCACGGCCGGCTTGGTGGCTTCATTACTTAAAAACCGGCTCCAGATTAACGTAGCATTCTCCGACCTGTTGAACGGTGCAAACTATAACAATATGACTTTCAGATATAAAAATGTTGCTAACGGAACCTATGGATCAAATGACCAGCGCGGCCTGATGATAAAACTCAGTTATGCAATCTTTACCAAAAAGATAAACGCACGCGCGTCCCGCTCAAACGACGATACGATTGGCCGTATACTTTGAGATATCTTCCGATTCAGTTGCACATATCGGCGATTTGACGTAATTTTGCGCGGTTAATTATGCCCTATGAATCTGAAATCAATTATATATCCCTTGCTGTCGATTGTCATTGCCATGATAATCTCGGCGATATTGATCGAGTTGACACGTATAGGTTTTACCTCGGTTCTTACCCTTGAATGGGGGTGGGGAGTGGTGACTATTGTCGTGGCTGCCGTCGTGCTGATGATATTGAGCGGATTGTCGGCGCTCCCGACGCTATTTTTCGCCCGCCGGCTCAGGCAGGGGAGTGTCGGCCGGCGGTTGGCTTTCAACATGCCCGCTCTGATCTATTTTATAGGCGCGGTATGGTGCTTTGTCACTATCTTCTCGGTCGACTTCAGTTTCGGGGTATCACAATGGATCGAGGCGCTTCTGGCTGCCGGAGCCGTGCTCGCTTTCAGTCTGAGAGTCTCGTTTCTCCCTATAATAGTCATCACATCAAATCGTCAATAACAGTTTAAATTTTCACGTAAAATGTCAACTAACACTACTGACAACCAGCGCAAAGTCACTACCCGCCGTTTTATAGAGATGAAACAACGCGGCGAAAAAATAGCAATGCTCACCGCCTATGATTACACCATGGCCACCATCGTCGACAACGCCGGCATGGATGCAATTCTCGTTGGTGACTCGGCTTCTAACGTCATGGCCGGTAACGCCACTACGCTCCCCATCACTCTCGACGAGATGATCAACTACACCAAGAGTGTGGTCAAGGGTGTCAAACGCGCCCTCGTGGTCACCGATATGCCTTTCGGTTCATATCAGGGCAACTCAAAAGAGGCGCTTGCGTCGGCAATACGCATCATGAAAGAGAGCGGAGCCGAGGCAGTTAAAATTGAGGGTGGATCGGAAATCCGCGAATCGATCGAGCGCATTCTTTCGGCCGGAATCCCCGTTATGGGACATCTGGGCCTCACGCCCCAGTCAATCAACAAATTCGGAACCTATGCCGTTCGTGCCCGCGAGGAAGCCGAAGCTCAGAAACTTATCGAGGACGCCAAGATGCTTGAGGAAATAGGCTGTTTTGCAGTTGTTCTTGAAAAAATTCCTGCTGAGCTTGCTACCCGCGTGAGCCGTGAGCTCACCATCCCCACTATCGGCATCGGTGCCGGCAATGGCTGTGACGGCCAGGTGCTTGTCTATCAGGACATGCTCGGTCTCAATTCAGGCTTTTCTCCCAAATTCCTCCGCCGTTATGCCGACCTTGCCCGCGTCATCAACGACGCTCTCGGCCGCTACATCGAGGATGTCAAGAGCGGTGATTTCCCCAACAAGGATGAGCAATATTAAGTATTGAGGGTTCATCGTCTTTTGACGATGTGCGTTCATATATTCATTTCATAACCCCACCAAATGGTGGGGTTTAAGTTTGTGTATGGTTTTCTATCAAAAGGTTGCGGCTTGTCAAGGGATAAAATAAACCGCAGATTACGGGGATTGGTGAGATGAGATGCGTCCACTATCACGTTTCATCGTCGGAGATGATGAACAGGTCATTATGTGTGGGTTTATCGTCTTCGATGATGTGGCGTCTTTAGTCATGCCATACCCACCAAGTCGCTTTGGCTCCATGGTGGGGTTTAAGGCTGTTAATGGTCTTCGACCATTTTTGAATTTTGCCGTTGTAGAATCGGTTTTGGGGATGTTAAATTTTTTAAGAAAAACACAAATCGAAATCTGTTAACAAAGATTAACAATGGGGGGGGGTAATTCGTAAAATAATGTTTAATTTTGCGGCAGATAAAGCGCCTCCATTTTATCGGAATCAATGTGACTTGACCCTAATGAATCCGATTTTTACTCTTTTTTTGCCTGCGTTAGTACATCTAAGATATAAACCATATCAGCATTTCGATGCTTTACATTTATGAATAAACTATTGTCAACGTGCTTGATAGCAGTAGCAGCTTTTTGTGGAGCGGTAGCTCAGAACCCTGCCGACTCCGCAAAAATCTACTTTCGCATCAACCACCGTCAGTTTGACCCCTCGATTGGCGATAACGCGGCGACCATGGCCCGTTTCGTCAACTCAGTGCGTGCCGCCCGCGATTCAGACGACATCTATCGTCTTGTCGTGCGCTCTTATGCGTCGCCCGACGGCAGCGACAACGCCAATACCCGACTCACTGCCAACCGTTGTGCCGAGATTGTGAAACACATCGTTTCAAACACCGGTATCAGTGCCGAACTTATGGAATCGGTGCCTGAGGGTGGGGCGTGGGACGAGCTGCGTCGCATTGTTGCCGAGACTCCCGAGGTGCCGGGCCGCGATCAGGTTCTTGATATTCTCGACAATACCCCGCTGTGGGTCTATGACGATGCCGGACGCATTGTCGACGGCCGCAAAAAGCAGCTCATGATAGTTGACGGCGGCAACTCCTACCGGTGGATGTTTGACAACATCTTCCCGCGCTTGCGCAACGCTGTGGCCGTGTCACTGTTCCTCAAATCGGATGTACGCGCGGCCAAGGACGCTGCGGCCAATGCCGCCCGTGCCGCGTCTGACGCTGCAAATGCCGCCGCTGTAGCCGCGCGTGCTGCCGCTGTTGCTTCAAAAGCCGCTGCCGACGCCGCCCGTGGCACTGCCGCTGCTGTACGCGCCGCCGAGGAAGCTGCTCAGGCTGCCGCTAAAGCTGCCGCCGATGCTCAGGTAGCCGCCACCCAGGCCACTCAGGCCGCTGCCGAGGCTACTGCTGCCGCCGATGCCGCCCAAACAGCCGATGATGTTGCCGGTGCCCGCGCCAAAGCCGCCGAAGCTCAGGCCGCCCAGGCTGCCGCTGAAGCCGCACGTGCCGCTGCCGAAGCCTCTCAATCGGCCGCCGAGGCTGCCCGTGCCGCCGCCGAGGCGATTGCCGCTCAGGTTGCTGCTGCCAATGGCGGTGACTCCAAAGATTCCCAAGCCCTCAATGACTCTAAGAACCTTGACGGCTCCAAAGTGGCTAAATCTGTTGAGGAGAAGGGTGACCCCCTCCATCGATTCGCTCTCAAAACCAACCTTCTATATTATGCCGCTCTGATGCCCAACTTCGAGCTTCAGTGGCGCATGAACGAACTGTGGACCCTGTCGCTTGATGCCAACATCGCGTGGTGGAGCAGCGAGGCTAAGCATAAATACTACCAGATAGCGATGATTTCGCCCGAGCTGCGCCGCTGGATCAATCCCCGCGGACCGTGGCACGGAATGTATGCCGGCGTCTTTGTGGGCGGCGGATGGTATGACCTTGAGAACGGCAAGACCGGATACAAGGGCGAGGGCGGATTGGCCGGCGTATCGTTCGGCTACATGTGGCCCGTGAGCCGTTGCATCTCGCTTGAGGCCGGCCTCGGTGTGGGTTATCTCTATACCCGTCACCGCGAGTATATCCCCTATGACGGTCACTACCTTTACCAGCGTAAATCGACCTTTAACTATGTTGGTCCTCTCAAACTCAAATTCTCGATAGCATGGCGCTTTGACGACATCAAAAAAAAGAAAGGAGTCCGTGCCCTATGATAATGATGAAGATGATTAAACTCTCTAAAATGCTTGCTGTTACCGTGGCAGTCGCCATGACAGCCACTCTATCGTCGTGTCGCAAGGATTTGTGCTATAACCACTTCCGCACAGCCTCGGTCGCTCTCTCGTGGGAACACGAGTGGGAGCGCGACTACGGTATGGCCCACGCCACAACCTGGGACGCCGCTTTTCACGGCCGCGAATATGGCGACCTGCGCCCCACGCTCCCCGAGGGTGTTACTATGATTACTTACTCGAGTGAGGCCAATCCGCGCGAAACGTTCATGTCAAATGCCGGTCAGGACATCAACCTTGGCGAGCCGGGTGAACACTCCCTGCTCTTCTACAACAATGACACCGAGTATATTGTCTTCTCGGACATGGCGTCGCTCACCGAGGCCCGCGCGTCGACAACCTCGCGATCGCGATCGACCCTCGCCTACATCACCAGCCTCTACCCCGAGGTGCGCTCGTCCAATCCCCCTGACATCCTCTATGCCGCCTATACCGACGAACTCCCCGCTATCGGTCTCCACGAGTCGACCCCGATGCCCGTCAAGATGCAACCGCTGGTCTACACCTACGTTATCCGCTATGAATTTGAGCACGGACTCAATAACGTGGCTCTCGCCCGCGGAGCGTTGGCCGGTATGGCCGAGTCGGTCTATCTGCGCACCGGTGTGACATCTGAGGAATCAGCCATTATTCTCTATGACTGTGATAAGACGGCATACGGCTGCGAGGCGTTGGTCCGCTCGTTTGGTGTGCCGGGCTTCCCCGACGAATATTATGGCCGTGCGCCCATGGCACGTGCCGACCGTCCTTATACCCTCAATCTCGAGGTGCGACTCACCAATGGCAAAATCATAGAGTTCAACTATGACATCGCCGACCAGATTGAGAAGCAGCCCCGCGGCGGTGTAATCCGCATCACCGGCATACGTATCGAGGACGAGGAGAGCGCCATCACGCCCGGTTCGGCCTTTGACGTCACCGTCGATGACTGGGGCGAGCACGAAGACATCGACCTGCCTGTCGGAGTAAAGAAATAACGATAATCATCTGAAAAATTAAACATATAAATAAACTATAATTTTAACAAAATCCTATTTCAAAAATGAAGAAATCAATCCTTTTCATCGCTGCAGGCGCTCTCGCGCTGTCAGCATGTACCTCTTCAGAAGTTATTGAAGAAGGTGTACAGAGCAACGCTATCGGATTCCAGAATGTAGTCAGCAAGGAATCGCGTGCATTGACAAGTGCCGATCTTAAATTCTTCAGTGTCTACGGTTACTATGTTACCGAGAATGATAACACCCCTGTAGTAGTATTTAACGGGCAGGACGTAGCGCGTACTGATGTATCAAAAAATGAGTGGACATATACTCCTACTCGCTATTGGGTTCCCGGTGCTACTTATCGTTTTTATGCTTATAGCTGCGAAGGAACTGAATTTACCGCTGCTACCGGTCAGGCCAGTTTAGGAAGTGGTAATGATGTAGCCGGACGTGCTCTACGTCTTCGCAATGTAATTTGTGATGGTTCTCACCAACATGACCTGATTTTTGCCTCAAATGATGAAGGAATAAAGGGTGCAGGAGAGGAAACTAATACTAACGCACCCGTTGCTTTCACATTCAAGCACATCCTTTCAAAAATTAATGTGGTATTTTCAAGTGGTTTCCCTGTTGGCTATGAAATTACTGTTTCAGATGTGAAAATTAAGAACTTTAATGATAAAGCTAACTATCATCCTACTAACGGATGGACCAACCAGGATGAGTCAAATCAAAATAACTCGGCAGAAATAGCACTTGCTGTTGAAGAAACTGCAAATATCGCTTCTTCAGCTGCAGAGGAAGCTAATGCTAAGAAAGTAACAACCGGTATCGGTTATGTGATTCCCTATCTTTATTCAGATGCCGAGACAAGCGATGATGAGGCTGTTGAACTGGAATTTAAGGTTATAGTTAAGAATAATAATGGCGAATCAATTCTTACTAATACACTTACAGGTACTTGGTATCCTAAGTGGCAGGCAGGCTTTACTTACACTTACAACGTAACAATCGATGGTGATGCTACAGCTCTTTGGCCGATAGTATTTGAGACTGCTCAGAACATTGACGATTGGACAAATGGTTCAACCGGAGCTGTTGACATGAAATTCTCAGCCAACTAATCACAACCTAATTAACAACTCAATGGGGTGAAATGACACCCTGTCGAGATTGTAGGGACGTGCCTTTGGCACGTAAGCAACGTAAAATTTCATTATGAATTAATGCATTATGAATTGCCAAAGGCGCGTCCCTTCATTTTAATTTAAAATATTCCTCTTTCCCCTCTCCCCAAACCTCGCCTTGAATAGGCACAAACAATCATTATCTCAAATAGAACGATGTTTGAAAAGTTTTTTTATACAACAATTACAATAGCAGCAAGTAGCTTGATGGCGGCCTGCTCTTCAACCGCATCTGAGGCCGATGAATTGGAATCGGGTCTTGAAGTGAGGTTTACTGCCGCCGATGCATCTCGTTCTGCTCTTGTAACGATTGATGACCTGGCTAAATTTGAAGTTTACGGTAATATGGTCAGCTCATCCTCTACGACATCTACTCCTTCAGAAGTTTTCAAGGCCACTCCTGTTACCAAAACTGACGGAAAATGGGTTTATGAGAACACCCAGTATTGGATGCCCGGTCAAACGTATTCGTTTGTCGCCATCAGTACCCCCTCCACTGAAAATATCACAAATCTATCATATAGTGCCGATAAGCTGACATTCAACTATACAGCTCCGGCCGATTATACTACTGTTCCCGACATTCTTACTGCTGCACATCGCCGCAAGTATGAAAAGCCGGCGACTCCGGTTGCCTTTAATTTCGGTCATATTATGGCCCGAATCAACTTTGTGGCTAAAGTTGACCCTTCAATACCTAATCAGACCCTTTCAATAGACAAAATTGAGGTTAAAGGTATCGCTTCAAGAGCCACTTATTCGTTGCAGCCCGCTCCGCTTGGCACAGCCAGCCAAACAAGTGACTTTGTGGCTCCCACATGGACGATTTCAGGCACTCCTGCCCGAATTTCATATACAAAGAATCCCGGAGAAACGATCACTACCGGAGGGTCGACCGAACTTTTCCCCTCAAACGACGCTCTGTTGATAATTCCTCAGAACGTTACAAGTGACATCGAAGTTGAGTTGACATATTCTCGCGGCGGCACACCAACAACCGTAAGCGGACATCTCCGAATTGCCTCATCAACTCACGGATATGCATGGGCTGCCGGACGCTCTTATTCCTATTCTTTCACTCTTGGAGCAGACGATTATCTCATCTTCGAAGAACCTGCAATCAAGGCGTGGGACGAGGATGAAGGCGGAAACTATATCGTTGTTGACTAATCTCTCTACTTTCTAATGAAATTTTAGAATTTGATATGACAGACAAATTATTAAATATTGCACTTTGCGGAGTTATGTGCTCGCTGGCTGCCTGTGGCGATGTCAACGACATCCCTGCCCCCGACCCGCAAAAATATATTACGTTCAGCGTGCCGACTATCGCTTTTGACTATAATGAAACGCCTTTTTCGCGAGCTGAACTTGTTGATGCGATTGAAGAATTCAAGGTGTGGGGGTATTGTATCCCTAATGACCTATACGGTAATCAAAATAAGGGTCAGGCAACTGCTGTATGGGATAACAAGTCGGAATTCTTTACCACCGGTCCCGATGTGCTGAATGGATTTACAGTAAAGGTTACCGGAGGTGAGACATCTTATGACAAGGATAACGCTGCCGGTGGAATCTCTAATCCTATGCCGTGGTATAGTGGTTCCGAGCATCTTAATGCCAATGATTACAACTATGGATTTATAGCCGGGTCGGCCACTCAGGGCACTTTTACAATGACTACAACAGGTATTGCAGCATCGGCTCATCCGGTTTTGAAATTTGAGTTGCCTCACACGAGTACCAATATCAATACCGAGCTTGATTATTCTCTGCAACCCGATGCTCTTGTCGGGACAAAGTTTGACCAGTCAAATAATTCAAAGGTAGGATTGTCGTTTCAACATATCATGACCGGTCTCCGTTTTCGTTTCCACAATCAGTGTACTGCGACGGAAAGCGATAGAAAAGATCTCGTTATTCACCGAGTGACATTCAGCGGCGAGTTTTATAAGACGGCTGAATTTTCGTTTGCCAAAGAGACAATGCAAGGAAGTGTTACAGGAGATACCTATGCCGGTACATTTGTGCTTCTTGATAAAGACCAGACCATCGAGGCCGGTTCATCTGATCTGATGCGTCATGACGGAGATCGGAATGGGCGCTCTGTTAAACTACTGCTTTTGCCTAATCCTAACGCGACACTTGAAAAGAGTCCCGATGAAATTGATGACTGGGCATTGGGTCGTCAAAAACAGATAACGATTGAGTATTCTATCAGTGGTGGAGTGCATAGAACATTCTCGACGGACAAAGACTTTCGTTTAAGCTATATACCTGACCCCAACACACTTCACACCGCCAATTTCCATTTTGTCGGCGATGAATTTGTGGTAACATTTCAGGCCGATAACGATACAAACTGGGGGAATGGCTCAGACAGCAATCTTGAAATCCATTAATAACGCCTATTCTTTATTCCAATGAATATAACCGATATATTTTCAGTCAAACGGATGATGCATGCCGGGGTTACGCTGGCTATGTGCTTTGCTTTGGCTGCATGTCAGGACGAGACTTTTACGCCTGACGAGCCTGTAAACGAAACCTCTGACGGAATTGTGTTCCGTTGCACCGATATGGCCGAGGCCTATCATGGCAAGGATAATATTGCCTCTCGGGCAAGTTCGCCAAAAGATGAATTTGAAAAACAGATTAATACCCTTCATGTTTTCTTCTTCAATCAGACAACCGGAGAGTTGATGAAAACTACCAACTATGACAACTTTCAGGCCTACATGAAGAAAAACAACGGGTTTCTTAAAATTCCTACGCCACCTGCGGGCCAGTCACTTTTTGAAGGTGGAGATGATGTAGCAGTGCGTATTGTTGCTATTGCAAACATTGATGCTACTGAAGAAGCTGCTGATGCTACTGACAACAGCAATATGTTTTACACCGATTATTCGGAGACCGGCAAAATCGCTAAAGCATCTCGTGAAAAGGGTGCGGATCCTTATAAAATTACGAAATATGATGATATTCGAGCCTGGACATACTATCCCCGTCTCCGAATCGACGAAGAGACCGGTCTCGGTGACATCCGCAATCTCCCGGCTGCAGGTATGCCTATGATCGGTGAGCTTGAAAATGTTAAGCTAAACGTTAAAAGCCCCTATATTGTTAATATGAAGGCTTTGATGGCTAAAATCAGAGTTTCGGTTAAATTGGATCCCGACCAGTTTGATGATGACCGAGGTCTCCCCGAGTTAATTATTGACGAGATTGGTGTGCTTAATATGCCTGTTGCTGTTCCTTATGTACCGCCAACAGGAGAGAAACCTGCATCCAAACCGAAGGACTATGCCGAGTATATGGAAAAATGTAGTGTCACAAAGGTTTCGATGGTTCATCCCGGTACCGATCGCGATGACGAGGGGTGTGCTCCCGAGTTGCATGAATATACGACTAAACTGTCTACACCTATTGTTGTTACCCGCAAAACCGACCCAGCCATCATTACCTATTATACTTACGAAAATATTCAGCTTCCCGATTATAATGCGAAACGTACAAACGGGTCTGATGCTTTTAATGCTGCGCTTGAGCCCCAATATCCTGCCGGTGTGACCGATTCTGACAAGCAGCGTTGGAAATCGACTCTTGCTTATAAAAACCGTGCGTCGGCAATCATCCTCAAAGGTACATTTACAACACATCAGGAGATGGACTATCGCGCCCAGTTCACCGCATTTATGGGTCAGAACGAGAATGATGATTTTCGTGTAATGCGCAACTACCAGTATGACAACAATATCACTGTCTATGGACTTGAGTATATACGAAACTCAGATGATGGTGTGTATATTTTTGACGGACGTGTCAATGTAGTGTCGGATAACCCGCTTTATCTTGCCATTGTCAATGAGCGCAAAGTAGATGCCCATGCAACTGCACTCCCGTTGTCGGTATGGCTCATGATGTGGGAGGACGCTAACAATCAGGTTGAAGGCGACCCAGATGTAAACTGGCGCAGCGAGGTGAAGCTTTCTATTCGTGAGCCTGAAACTCATACATGGATACGTATGGATCGTGTGATTCCGCGTGCCGAAATGGCAGCAGGTAATTGGGCCGCGGGAACCGGAGCTCGTGACTACTTCACTACCGATTTGGTGACCAATGAATTGGCTACTGAAGGTATTACTCGAACTATCAGCAGTGAGGATGGTTCACGTTCGCGCGTGTACTTTTACATCGACGAGAATGTGCCTGCAAGTAATGATGTGAATACCACTGACCCCACCGCCACCAATTATTACGGCGATCGATATGCAACGGTTGATGTAAATTACAAGCGTTACAGCAAAACAACCGGTGAATTGGTGGAGGAGCGTGACTATACCCTTGATATTGAGCAAAGAGGTTTATTATTCGTTAAAAGTTGGACGGCAGATGAACCTGATAATAATGGGACATATCCTACTGCTGAAATTAATGGTTGGATGGAAGTGTATGAGGAGTATCTTGATCATAATGACCCGCTTGACAAGCATGAAATGCCAGGTGAATTATATTCAGGACTTCGTTGGGGTTTAACCAATAATGTAAATTGCTATGGTCGTGATAATATCTATTATAGTAGCGAAGCCTTGGATATGACAAAATGGGCAATTGGCCAAAGTGGTTCTGCTATATCTACTGTCCATTTGTTTAATACAACAGAACCTGCATCAGCTTTCCACTATTGTTATGGAAAAAACAAGCGCGCGAGTGATGGCTCTGTTTCAGATACATCAACCGGGTGGTATATGCCGGGTATTCGTGAACTCGAGGCTGCCTTGGTACAGTATTATACTGATTTCACAGAATTTCGTAATAATTACTATTGGTCTGCTGCTGCGTCTGCGAGATCGCAGACTGATGGTATTTTTAGGAATCGAGATTACGCAAATGAACGGGCACGCGCAACTCAAGTATCTTTATCGGAGAATAGAATTTCCTATGCTAAAAGTGGCTGGGTTAATCCAAGCCCTGGTGTTTATACTACTCCTCAGGAGGGTTGTCAATACAGAACTGCAACTCTACGTATCCGTGCATTTTATAAGGCTGCTCAATAAGGAATGGCATAAAGGATTTACTTAGCAAAAACACACAATAACAACAAGTGGTGTCACGCAGCCCTGTGATGGGGTTTGCGTGACATTTTTTGTTATATTTAACCGCAGATTGCGCGGATTAATTTTTGACAGGGGGGTAATACATCGTCGGCGCGAGGCCGACTCTTCGGGTCGAGAGGGTGGTGTTTCCGACAGCTCGCTAAGGCTCGCAATCGGTTAACTATAAATCGTCTGTTTCACCGACTCTATTGCGGGCGCCGGTTGTTAGGTGGATGTATCGTTGGAGACGATAAACCGGTCATGCAGGGGAGGTAACCCTAATTGATAATTTGAAAGCGCGGAGAGTCAGGAAAGTCTCAACATTAGAGTCGGGGTTATCACGATTGTATTATGAGGTCGGGCCTGAGCGACTTTGGGAATGAAATAAGGTGGTTAATACATCGTGGGTTTCACCGACTCTATGCCTAAATCTGGCCGGGTTAAATGTTGAGGCTATTTGAGATAAATATTAATTAAATATTGTATGAAATACTATGTTTAGAAATAAAATCTCTTTGTAAGAGATATTACTGGCTATCCAAATGGTTGATTGATGGATATTTATCATTAATTCAATTCACAATTTTTTAAACAAAAAAAGATTAAAGCAAAATTACTGATTATCAGGGTAGTGTTAAATAAATTAAGTTAAAGGTTTAAAACCGGTTACTGACATTCTCCGATTCATTTTTAACATTCCCTTGACGAGAGATTTTATTAACATTATAATTGCTTTATAGTTAATGGATTAGTAACTATATAATAGAAATTTTGTAAAACAGAACCGGTAAATTTCTAAAAAATCTGAAATAGAGGCCTTAAATTAGTGGCCTATTTTGTTGCATATTAAGAATGGAATACCTATATTTGCAAAAGTTTACATATCTCTTACAAAGAGATTTGAATTCGACCTGCCTTTTCAGGCGCTCTAATTAACTGACTATTAACCCTTTTTTAAACAATCATTTTAACAACCCTGCTCTGTGTCCCGGTTTTTTGGACCTGATCTGATTCCCTAATTCATTTTAATTTCAACGAAGGGGACACATTGCAAACAATTTTTATAAACCCTGAAAACGTAATTTCAGAAATCATCTAAATTACCATAATTATTAACAACCAACCATTCTCATTTCTTATGAAAAAGCAATTTGCATTGTTAGCAGCGCTTGCCTTGACTTGTGGAGCTCCCGCTTTCTCGGGCAGTATCCTCGGCCAGACAGGATTTACCGCTGCCGCACAGGCGCAGAAAGCGACCGGTACAGTCGTTGACGAAGCCGGCGAACCGCTGCCCGGTGTATCAATCATTGTCAAAGGCAGTCAAGGTGGTGTTGCCTCGGATATCGACGGTAAGTTCACCCTCAATGCCAAACCGGGCGATGTGCTTAAATTTACTTACATCGGTTACAAACCCGTAGAAGTGAAATTTAACGGTCAGCCCCTTAATGTTACTATGAATCCCGATGTGGAAACTCTCGACGAAATCGTGGTTGTAGGTTACGGTTCGCAGCGTCGCGAACACCTCACCGGTGCCGTTTCGAGCGTTGACGTTTCTAAAACTCTCCAGGGCCGTCAGATTGCCGACGTCGGCCGTGGTCTTCAGGGTACCACTCCCGGTCTTAACGTTGTTCTCCCCAACGGTGAAATCGGTTCTGACCCCACTATCAAAATCCGCGGTCAGGTTGCATCGCTCAACGGTTCGGCCAACCCGCTCATCCTTCTCGACAACGTTGAAATCCCCTCGATTCAGCTCGTAAACCCCGACGATATCGAACAGATTTCAGTACTTAAAGACGCCGCTGCAGCTTCAATCTACGGTTCAAAGGCTGCATTTGGTGTTATCCTTATCAAAACAAAACAGGGCGCCAAAACCGACCGTGTTGATGTGACCTACTCGGGTAACTTCGCATGGCAGCGCATCTCTAAAAACATGGAGATGGGTACAATCGACGCTACTCAGTATCGTGTAGACGCTCTCGAACGTTCCGGTGGTACTTATGCCGGTGCATTCTGGTATGTTAACCGGGAAGCTCTCGAGCGTCAGCGCGAATGGCTCGCCAACTATGACGGTGTTATCGGCATGAATGATCCCTTTACCTACGGTCGTGACTGGTATGTCGACAATAACAACCGCAAAATCTATATCCGTCCCTACGATCCGTACGATTACATGATCCGTGACTGGGCTCCCTCAATGACCCACAACGTTTCGGTTAACGGTAAATCGGGCAAGACTTCGTTCAATATCGGTCTCGGCTATCTCGATCAGAACGGTCTTATCAAACCCGCCAAAAATGATGACTACCGTCGTTACAATGCTTCGGCCCGCGTAACAACCGAATTCAACAAATATCTTACTATACGCGGCGGTCTCAACTACTCGCTCCGTAACAAACGTTATGCCTACGCTACCAACTCGACTACTGCCGACCCCTGGTTGTATCTCTATCGTTGGGACGCATATGCACCTCACGGCGAGGATGAAAACGGTCACCTGATGCAGTCACCCTCAACCGAAATGAAGTTGGCCAACACTGCCAACCGCGAGGATGCTTATCTTAGCGTTAACGTAGGTTTCACCATCAACTTTACCAACAACTGGCGCTATAACCTCGACTATACATACGCTTCTGAAAACCAGACCATCAACAAGCCCGGTACCAAATTTACCTATGCTACAACCTGGTATTCGCCTGTTGCACGCTATGACGAAAACGGCGACCGCGTGTATGTCAACAAGGCCGGTCAGGTCGTTCCTTCAACCGACCCCGAAGCGATGGCAGCCTATGACCTGAACTACTATCAGTATACTGCCGATGGCGCTAACCCCGACCACATCCGTCGTGAATCGACCAATGCCAAACGTCACACTCTCAACATGACTATGGACTACAACTGGGATATCAACGACGACAACAACCTCAAGGCCATGATCGGTATGAACCGCACCGACTGGGAATCAAAACAGCACTGGTCGCAGATCACTAACCTCACCGACATCGTTTCTCCCTCGTTTGACAAGACCAACGGCACTCAGACTTCATCGGGTAACGACTACTGGGATGGTCAGCTCGGTTTCTTCGGCCGTATCAACTATGCCCTCTATGGCCGCTATCTTCTCGAAGCCAACTACCGCTATGACGGTTCTTCTAAATTCCCCAAAGGAATGAAATGGCGCTCGTTCCCCTCGGTTTCAATCGGTTGGCGTGTTGATCAGGAAAAATTCATGAACTGGGCCAAACCTACTCTCGATTCATTCAAGCTCCGCGCTTCTTGGGGTCGCATCGGTGACCAGTCGGTAAGCTCGTCACTCTATATCCCCACCCTTTCACAGAGCCAGATCAACTGGATTAATTCTGCAGGCTCTAAATTTGTAGGTGTAGGTACTCCCTCGGCTGTCGCAGGCGACATCACCTGGCAGGATATCGAGACAACCAACATCGGTCTTGACGCCCGTCTCTTCAATGAACTCGGCATCGTCTTTGACTGGTATCAGCGTGACACCAAAAACATGATTGTTCCCTCGGCCGGTATTCCTACCACTTTTGGTGCGGCTGCTCCCTCGGGTAACTACGGTAACCTCCGCACCCGCGGTTGGGAACTTGCTATCGACTACAACCACTCGTTCAATAAAGACCTCTCGATCAATGCTGTCTTCACTATCTCGGATGCACGTACCAAAATCACCAAATACAATCCCGCTGTAGGTGACCAGGCTACAATCACCAACTGGTATGACGGTAAGGAATATGGTGAAATCTGGGGTTACAAAGTTGATCGCCTCTATCAGAAAGATGACTTCCTCTACAATGCCGACGGTTCGTTCCAGACTGTATGGGTTGCCAACGGTAAAATCGTTGAAGAAGGTACTGTAGGTGCCAAACTCATGAACAAACTCTCTGACCCCAACGGTGTATATCAGGATTACTTCCAGCCCAGCGACAACCTCCGCTTTGGCCCCGGTGATATCAAATATGTCGATGTTGACGGTGACGGCGAAATCAGAGATAGAGCCAACACTCTTGAAAATCATGGCGACAAAGTTAAAATCGGTAACTCTACTCCCCGCTTTGAATATGGTATCCGCCTCGGCGTAAACTACAAGGACTTTGACTTCTCAATCTTTGGTCAGGGTATCGGTTCTCGCAAGATCTGGGGTGCCGGCTTCCTCGCTATCCCCGGTTACAACACCGGTGACGGTGCGATTCCCCAGGCAATCGCCGGTGACTACTGGCGTGAAGACCGCACCGATGCATTCTATCCCCGCCCCTATAACCTTGGCGGTAACAACTCGGGCGGCCTCTTCCAGCAGAGCGACCGCTACTTGCTCAACATGGCATATTTCCGTATCAAGAACATCACACTCGGTTATACCATTCCGCAGAATATCACCCGCAAGGCTTATATCCAGAAGGCTCGCTTCTATCTCGCTTGTGAGAACTTCTTCACCTTTGACAAACTTCACGGACTCCCCATCGATCCTGAAGTTATCTCGGGTGTGTCGATGTGGAACTCTTCAAACTATAACTCGGGCCGTACCGGTGTAGGTACTCCCGCTATGAAGAATATCAACTTCGGTATTCAGTTAAATTTCTAAAATCTTAGGAACAATCATTATGAAAAAATATATAATTCTTTCAGCACTCGCGCTCGGAATGTCACTTGCATCTTGCAATGACATTCTCGACCGTCCGCAATTGAATACTCCGACCGACGAGAGCTTCTGGAATTCAGAGAGCGACGTGCGTCTCTATGCCAACAGCTTCTATACTACATATTTTGTAGGTTACAGCTCGGGTTGGACAAGCACATATACTCCGGTGCGCGGCATGACTTTTGCCGATGACTTCACTACCACCGGTCAGCAGACAAACTTCATCTCAACCATCCCGTCTTCACTTTCCTCGACTACGGGTACCAGCAACCTGAGTCAGACTTGCGGTCAAACATGGGACTTCTCAAACGTGCGTAAAGCCAACGTCATGCTTGACCGTCTTGAAAGCCGCATGCAGAATGTTCTTTCAACCGAGCAGTACAACCACTGGAAAGCCGTGGGTGAGTTCTTCAAAGCTTTTGAATACACTCTTCTCGTGACTTCGTTTGGTGACGTTCCCTATTTTGAACATGAAGTATCGTCAAGCGATACCGAGGAACTCTATAAAGACCGTGATTCACGCGACTTGGTAATGGGTAAAGTTTATGACCTTTGCAAAGACGTAATGGCCAATATGCGCGAAAACGACGGCTCAAACGTTCTTAACCGTTACGTTGCCGCCGGTTTCATCAGCCGTTGGATGCTCTTCGAGGGTACCTGGCAAAAGTATCACTTCGGTAACACTACCCTTGCCAACAAATATCTTGAGTTTGCAGTAGAAGCCGCTGACTATGTCATCAACAGTGGTAATTATGCCATCCAGACTGCTATGCCCGAGCTCTTTGGTTCATATGACCTCTCTACAAACAAAGAATGTCTCATCTATCGCAAATATAGCGATGCTCAGGCCGTTCGCCACTGTATCGCCTCTTATTGCAACGGTAAAGAATCTCAGCCCGCTGTAGTAAACCTCGCGTTCCTGAAATCAATCATCTGTAACGACGGTAAACCCTACAAGACTTCAAGTGTTGAAGGTGCCGATAACTTCAAGCTCTCTAACCTTGCCGTTACCCGCGACCCCCGTTTCGAGTCTTGCTTCTCTGATCAGGCAAACATCAACTCGGCTACCCGCGTTTATGGCCGTAAGTTTATCGACCGTTATGCATGGACCCGTCCTGCCGGTGACACCAACCCCCTCTATGAGAGTGTAACCAACGTCAACGACGCTCCCGTTATGCGCTATGGTGAGGTTCTCCTCAACTGGATCGAGGCAAAAGCTGAGCTTGGTAACGTTTCTCAGGCCGATATCGACAAATCGATCAACGCCCTCCGCGCCCGTCCCCTCGACGCAACCGCTGTCGAGAAAGGTGTTAAACAGACCGCTCCCATGGTTCTCGCTGACATCAACGCCGGTTTTGACCCCGACCGTGATGCCGATGTTGAGCCCCTTATCTGGGAAATCCGTCGTGAACGTCGTCTTGAGCTCGTTTATGAGTACAGCCGCCTTGTTGACATCCGCCGTTGGAAAAAACTCGACTACATGGATAACAACAAGAACCCCGACACTATGCTCGGTCCCTGGATTGACTTCAACGAAGAACTTACTACCTCTCTTACCGAGGGTAGCACCCAGGTTCAGAAACTTGATGGTACCGTTGTTACCTATGATGGCAAGAACGCTGCCGACATGGTTGGTTTCTACGTTCCCCTCAAAATCGTTGCACGTAGTGCCTTCAGCGACCGTTCTTATCTCTATCCTGTAGGAACAGCACAGATTTCTCAATATCAGGAGGTCGGTAAGACTCTTTCACAGACTACCGGCTGGTAATTAAGACTTTTCATATTAAAACAAATACTACTTACCAATTATTTATATCCAATCTGGAAATTCTTTTAAATCAATTATAAGGAATCAGTAGATTAGATACCCTGAACTGGAGGTCCGTCATTGTAGAAATGATGGACCTCCCTTTTTTGTGACTCTTAAACACGTCCCTACATCAAATGCTGAAAAATCGCCGTAGTCTTATTCCATCTCCGCGCGGACAATGTCGGTCCAGCCGCGCAGACGAAGGGCTGTGGCTTCGGGATGATTGACTTCGTCGAGAATGAGACCGCGGATAACACCGTCGACCTCGGCGGGGGTGTGTTTGTATTCATAGCCGACGCCGTCATATGGCGCGATAAACTCACACTCGGTTGGAATCAGGCGACGGTAAATTTCACCGACAGCAGCACAAAAAGTATCGTCCATTGTTTCGTCGCCACACCCAAATATCGCTACCTTCTTACCCTTGAGATAGAGTGCTTCGAGCCCGTCGATGAAGTCATACCAGTCTTTCTGGAGCTGACCTTTACCCCATGTGCTCGAGCCGAAAATAAGTAAGTCATATGCGCCGACATCCGACGGCTTTGAGTCGGCGACATTGTGAATATCTTTTTCGTCAATATCGAGAAGTTTGCCTATCTTCAGGGCTACTTCTTTGGTGGTTCCGGTTGTCGAACCATAGAAAATACCTGTCTTTTTCATTTCAGTCATGAGTTTAAAGTTTAGTATTTCAACATTAATGTAATGTAAAAAGTTTTGTAAAACTCATTTTTCAGTCTTTTAAAGAAAATTACAGCGCTTTTTTTGTGGTTTTGGCTAATTATCGGTAATTTTGCAACCTAATTTACATTAAACTTTGTAATAAAGTCACTAAACTCGGAAATAATGTCAGACATCAGGAAAATCAAGACCGCTTTAATCTCGGTCTTTCATAAGGAGGGGCTCAACGAAATCATCGAGCTTCTTAATAAAAACGGAGTTAAAATGCTTTCAACCGGCGGCACCCGCGATTTTATCATTTCGCTCGGCTACGAATGTGACGCCGTGGAAGATTTGACCGGCTATCCCTCGATTTTGGGCGGACGTGTCAAGACTCTCCACCCCAAAGTTTTCGGTGGCATTCTTAACCGTCGTGACAACGAAGGTGACCGTAGCCAAATTGCCCAATATGATATTCCTGAAATCGACCTTGTAATCGTTGACCTCTATCCCTTCTCGGCAACCGTAGCATCGGGAGCTTCAAAAGAGGCCATCATCGAGAAAATCGACATAGGCGGCATTTCGCTCATTCGCGGCGCTGCCAAAAACTTTAATGACGTTGTGATCGTTGCCTCAAAGCAACAGTACACCGCGCTCTATAAAATGCTTCTTGAACAAGGCGCCGAGTCAACTCTTGACCAGCGTTATTGGTTTGCCAAGGAAGCTTTTGCCGTGTCGTCGGAATATGACTCGGCAATCTTCAATTATTTTGATTCGACTTTTGAATCTCCGTCGGCACTTCGCATCGCTATCGACGGCGAGACTCCCATGCGCTATGGCGAGAACCCTCATCAGCAGGGTGTGTTCTTCGGCGACCTCGACCGCATGTTTGACAAGCTTCACGGCAAGGATGTTTCATATAACAACCTGCTCGATATCGATGCCGCCGTGTCGCTCATCAGCGAGTTTGACGAGCCCACTTTCGCGGTGCTGAAACATAATAATGCCTGTGGTGTCGCTACCCGCCCCACTATCCTCGAAGCATGGCGCGACGCGCTTGCCGGCGACCCCGTGTCGGCATTTGGAGGCGTGCTCATCGCCAACCGCGAGATTGACAAGGCTGCCGCCGAGGAAATCAACAAAATTTTCTTTGAGGTAATCATCGCGCCCTCATATACTCCCGAGGCTATTACAATTCTTTTCTCAAAGAAAAACCGTATTGTCCTGCTCCAGAAGGAGCCGCTCCGCACCACCCGCCAGTTCCGCTCGGTGCTCAACGGCGCTCTTGTCCAGGACCGCGACCTCAAACGCGAAACACCCGAAGACCTCCGTCAGGTTACCAATCAGGGTGCCGATGCCGCCGCTATCGATGACCTGCTCTTTGCCAATATCATCGTGAAGCATTCAAAGAGCAACGCTATCGTCCTTGCCAAAAACCGTCAGCTGCTCGGTAGCGGTGTGGGACAGACATCACGTGTCGACGCGCTCCGTCATGCCATCGAAAAAGCCCGCAGCTTTGAATTTGACCTCAACGGCGCTGTGATGGCTTCAGATGCATTCTTCCCCTTTGCCGACTGTGTCGAGATTGCTTCTCAAGCCGGTGTTACCGCCGTGATTCAACCCGGAGGCTCGATTCGCGACAATGACTCGGTTGAGTATTGCAACGCTCACGACATCGCCATGTTCATGACCGGTACCCGTCACTTCAAACATTAACCAAAAATATTTTTTAACCTTTTTCCCCGATTAAACTAATGGGATTTTTCTCTCTGACAAAAGAAATCGCCATCGACCTCGGCACCGCCAACACCGTCATTATCCACAATGACAAAATCGTGATTGACGAGCCCTCGATCGTGGCTCTTGACAAACGAACCGACAAGCTCATCGCCGTTGGTAAGGAAGCACAGCTCATGGAGGGTAAGGAACCGAACGAAATCCGAACGGTCCGTCCTCTTAAAAAAGGCGTTATCGCCGACTTCCAGGCCGCCGAGCTCATGATACGCGGCCTTGTGAAAAAGGCCAATTCAAATAGCCGATGGTTCTCCCCGTCGCTACGTATGGTTGTGGGTATTCCCTCAGGCTCGACCGAGGTCGAGATCCGTGCCGTGCGCGACTCGTCGGAACATGCCAACGGACAGGATGTATACATGATTTACGAGCCGATGGCTGCCGCTCTCGGCATCGGTCTCGACGTGCTCGCCGCCGAGGGTAACATGATTGTCGATATCGGTGGCGGTACTACCGAAATCGCCGTTATCTCGCTCGGCGGTATCGTTTCTAACAAGAGTATCCAGGTGGCCGGCGACGACCTCACTGACGATATCATCGGACACATGCGCCGTGCCCACAATGTCCGTGTTGGTGTCCGTACCGCCGAACAGATTAAAATCAAGGTCGGATCAGCTCTCACCGAGCTTGAGAATCCCCCCGAAGACTATATCGTTCACGGCCCCAACCAAATCACCGCCCTCCCTATGGAGATTCCGGTGAGCTATCAGGAAATTTCACACTGTATCGAGAAGACTATATCAAAAATCGAGGCAGCCGTTCTTGGAGCTCTCGAACAGACTCCCCCCGAGTTGTATGCCGACATCGTTCACAACGGTATCTGGCTTGCCGGCGGAGGCGCTCTCATCCGTGGTCTTGACAAACGTCTCACCGACAAAATCGGTATTCAGTTCCACATTGCCGAAGACCCCTTGCTCGCTGTTGCAAAAGGTACAGGTGTAGCCTTGCGCAACATCCACAACTTCTCGTTCCTTATCAAGTAAATTATGACGGTGGGGGCGTGCCATCGGCACGCCCCTGCAACGCTATTTTTGACCGATGAGAAATCTTCTTCATTTCATATTGAAGTATATGTCATGGTTCGTATTTACGTTCTATGTCACGGTTTCCATGGTCCTGCTGGTAAAAAACAACCCTTATCAGCATCATGTCGTGATGACCTCGGCCGGCACCGTGACCGCATCGGTCTACTATGCCACCAACAGCGTCACTTCATATTTTAACCTGCACGATATCAACGAAGACCTTCAGCGCCGCAACGCCGACCTCGAGGCCGAGGCTATTGCCCTGCGCACCCAGATACGCGGGCTGCGCGAACAGGTCTATGCCGACACGATGACTGTCGTTGAGCCTTTGTCTCCCTACAGCTTTATCATTGGCAGCGTCATCAACAACTCTATTTACCGTCCATATAACTACATCACTGTCGACAAAGGAGAGCTTGACGGTGTGAAACCAGAGATGGGGGTTGTTGACCAGAACGGTGTAGTCGGTATCGTCAATATAGTAGGACCTCATTTTTCGCGCATCATTTCGCTGCTCAATCCCAATTTCCGCCTGTCGTGTAAGCTGAGAGGAAGCGATGTGTTTGGTTCGCTTGTATGGGACGGTAAGTCGCCCGAGACCGCTCTCCTTGAGGAACTCCCCAAGCACACTGTCTATCAGCGCGGTGACACTGTCGTCACCAGCGGTTACTCGGCTGTATTTCCCGAGGGAATCCCTGTAGGGACGGTGGTGAGTGCCCACAAGGGTGCCGATGACAACTTCTTTACCCTCCGCATAAGACTGCTGACCGATTTTGCACGACTCTCGACCGTGCGTATCATAGCCACCCCGCTTATCGAGGAGATTCAGGAAGTCGAAAAAGATATAGAGGAACCAAAGACAAAATACTGAAACCGGCGACCGAAACCGGGCGCCCGGGCCACCCGACAAATTAAACAATAAACCGGTCACAATAAACCGCAATGACAAAAATTATCATCAAATTTGCCATCTCTTTCGTGATCATCGTTCTGCTTCAGGTAACGGTGTTCAACCATCTTGTACTGTTTGGAGTGGCTGTTCCGATGGTTTTTATATGCTGGTTGCTCCGACTCCCGGTGACGCTGAATGTCAACTGGGTTCTGACCTGTGGTTTTGTACTTGGACTGACCGTCGATATATTTTCCGACACGCTGGGTATGAACGCGCTGACGTGTACGGTAGCGGCAGTGTTGCGTCAGCCTGTGCTCAGGCTCTATTTCCCGCGCGAAGAAGACCTTACCGACCCCGAGCCGACAATCAAGTCTCTCGGCCCGGCAATTTATCTTAAATATCTGATGACAATGACCGTGATTTATTGTACGGTCTATTTCCTTGTTGAAGCAATGAGCTTCTTCAATCCTTTGAGACTTTTAATGTGTATTACAGGAAGCTCGGTTCTGACATTTGTTCTAATCGCGGCTATTGACAGTATAACCGGAAAACAACGTGAGAAAAGACTATAAACTTGAAAAACGCAAATATGTCATCGGCGGCTTTATCGTTGTAGTGGCGCTGATTTATGTATTCAGGCTGTTTGACCTCCAGCTCAGCGATGCAAAATATAAAAAATATGCCGATAACAATGCGTTTTTAAATAAAACGATATACCCCTCGCGAGGGCTCATTTATGACCGCAACGGCGAGCTGATAGTTTACAATCAGCCGGCCTATGATGTCATGATGATTCCGCGCGACGTGCAGCATTTTGACACTCTCGACTTTTGTCATACGCTTGACATCACACCCGAACAGCTGCGCAAACGGTTTGACGACATGCGCAAGACTGCCGGCTACTCGTCCTATACCCCTCAGAAACTTATAACACATCTGTCGGCCCAGGACTACGGCCGTCTTCAGGAGAAACTGTACCGTTTTCCCGGATTCTTTATCCAGAAACGAATCCTGAGACAATATAACCATCGTGCCGGAGCAAACGTGCTCGGCAATCTGCGCGAGGTAAACCCCAAGGATATCGAGCGCGACCCCTATTATCAGCGTGGCGACTACTGCGGTGACCTCGGCGTCGAGAAATCATATGACGAGTATCTGCGTGGAGTCAAGGGTGTCGAGATACTTATACGCGACGCTCACGGGCGCATCCAGGGTCGATATGACGATGGCTCGCGTGACATCGCTCCCGAGTCGGGCCGCAATCTCAAACTTAGCATTGACATCAATCTGCAGCAATATGCCGAGTCGCTGATGGTTAACAAAATCGGAGCGGTCGTGGCTATCGAGCCGCGCACCGGCGAGATTCTCGCTATGGTTTCGTCACCGACCTACGACCCTACACTGCTCGTGGGACGTCAACGCGGTGAAAACTATCAGAAACTTGTTCAGAATGAGTTCAAGCCCCTTTATGACCGCTCTTACAAGGCATCCTATCCGCCGGGTTCGACATTCAAGCCTACACAGGGTCTCATACTCCTTCAGGAAAATATAGTAAACCTGCAAACCATGTACCCTTGCAGTCACGGTTTTATTTCGGGCGGACTGAGGGTCGGATGTCACGGCCACGGATCGCCCATCAACCTCAAGCCGGCACTCCAGACATCGTGTAACGCCTATTTTTGCTGGGGATTCAAGGCGATGGTCGACAAGCGGTCAAAATACGGAACATCGGCCGATGCGTTTGAGGTATGGAAAAAACACCTCGTGTCGATGGGCTACGGATATCCTCTCGGTACCGACCTTCCCGGCGAGAGCCGAGGATTCATTCCCAATGCCAAGTTTTACAATAATGTCTATGGCGAGGGGCGGTGGAGTGCCAATACTGTTATCTCGGTTGCTATCGGCCAGGGTGAGATTATGGCTACCCCGCTTCAGATTGCCAACCTGTGTGCTACGGTAGCCAATCGCGGATGGTTCATTACCCCTCATGTTGTCAAGGAAATCCAGGACACCGTGATGCCCGAGGAGCTGTTGCGCCGGCGAGTACCTACTGTTGACGAGCGATATTATCATGACGTGGCCGAGGGAATGCGCATGGCCGTTTTGGGCGGTACCTGCCGACTCGCGGCTCTCCCCGGTATCGATGTTGCCGGCAAGACCGGTACGGCTCAGAATCCCCACGGCAAGGACCATTCGGCGTTTATCGGTTTTGCTCCATATGACGACCCCAAAATTGCTGTCTGTGTCTATGTTGAGAATGCCGGTTTCGGGGCCACATTCGGTGTGCCCATCGGTAGTCTTGTCATCGAGCGTTATTTGAAGGGCAAGATATCGGACGAGCGCAAATATCTCGAGCAACGAATGCTTGAATCAAATACAATAATCTATAGTGGAGTTAAGAAACACTAATACACCGCCGTCGCTATTCCGTGGTCTTGACTGGTTCACGGTTGTGCTCTATCTCCTGCTCGTGATAGCGGGAGTAGTGAGTATATATGCCGCCAGCTATGATTTTGACGAGGCCAATATGCTGTCATTTGACGAGTTCTCGGGCAAGCAGGTGCGATGGATTTTGCTGTCGGTGATTATAGGTTTTTTATTGCTTGTAGTTGACAGGCGCATATACGAGACCTATGCCTATCCGGTTTATTTCGGCATGCTTTTGTTGCTTGCTGTCACGATTGTGATTGCTCCCGATATCAAGGGTTCGCGATCATGGCTCGTGCTCGGTCCAATGAGTCTTCAGCCGGCCGAGTTTGCCAAGTTTGCAACGGCATTGGCGCTGGCAAAACTGTTCAGCGGGTACAACTTCGTGCTCAATGCCCGTCCGTCCAATTATGTCAGGGCGCTTGCGATTATATTTGTTCCTATTCTGCTGATTCTGGCACAGCGCGAAACGGGGTCGGCTCTTGTCTATCTCTCGTTGTTTTTTGTGCTTTATCGCGAAGGTATGAGCGGTCTCGTGCTGTTTGCCGCTTTCTTTGCCGTCGTTATTTTCGTGCTGACGGTAAAGTTTTCCGAAACGATGATTATGGGAATACCGTCGGGCGAGTTTGCCGTCTTTATTCTCATCATGATACTTATCGTGGTGCTGTTGGCGGCCTATGCCCGTCACGTTACAGCGGCGCGTAATGTCGGACTGTGGTTTGTCGGCACCGGAATCATTGTGGGTATTCTTGTAGCCTGTGGAGTTGAGGTGCCAGGACTGCCATATTTCCTCGGAGTAATCGGAGTGGCGTGTGCCTATATTCTTTTTGAACTGCTCAGACTCAGGTTAAGAGCGTTGTGGATTATCGTCGGTTCGGCTTTAGTGTCGGTAGCATTCCTGTTTTCGGTCAACTATGTTTTTGGCAACGTGCTTGAACCCCATCAGCAAATGCGTATCAAAGTTGCTCTCGGTATCGAGGAAGACCTCCGTGGCGCCGGTTACAATGTCAATCAGTCAAAAATTGCCATCGGGTCAGGTGGAATGTTTGGTAAGGGATTTCTCAAAGGAACCCAGACCAAGCTCAAATATGTACCCGAACAGCACACCGACTTTATATTCTGCACTATTGGAGAAGAAGAAGGATTTGTCGGAACGGTGACGGTGCTTTCGCTATTCCTTATTCTCATTTTACGAATAATAGCTATCGCCGAGCGTCAGCCAACAACATTCTCGCGTGTGTATGCCTATTGTGTCGCGGGTTATTTCATCTTCCATTTCTGTATCAACATAGGAATGGTTATAGGGCTGTGTCCGGTCATAGGTATTCCATTGCCGTTCTTCTCTTATGGCGGCTCGTCGCTGTGGGGATTTACATTCCTGCTGTTCATCCTTCTCAGGCTCGATGCCGCCCGTCGAGACCGCCATTAATCGGTTTTAGACCGATATTTTAGGTTCGTGACGATTTATTTCGTACCTTTGCGCCTATATATTTCCATTCTCAACTTTTTGCTTAATGAAAATAATTGCCGAAAGCAGTTCAACCCGCACCCATTGGTCGCTTGTCGATGGTACCGAAGTGGTGGCCAAGGCTTTGACCGGCGGTTTGAATCCCTACTTTCAGTCAAGGCGTGAAATCAGTCATCGCATCCGTCTCGAGCTTCCCGAAGCCTTCTTCCGTCGTCGTTGGGAGCACGTGTATTATTATGGCGCCGGATGTGCCAATATCGAGAAATGCAAGCTGATGGAGTCATCGCTTGTGGCTCAGTTCAAGACTCCGGTGACTGTCGAGAGTGACCTGCTGGGGGCTGCCCGCGGACTCCTTGTCCATGAACCGGGGCTGGCCTGTATCATAGGAACAGGTTCAAACTCATGTGTATATGACGGCGAGCACATCGTCAGCAACGTGCGTTCGCTGGGATATGTGCTCGGTGACGAGGGGAGCGGCGCCTACATCGGTAAAATGTTTGTGAGTGACTGTCTCAAAGGGCTTGCACCCGAAGAAATCAGTTCCCGCTTTTTTGAGGAATACAACATACGTCCAGATGCCGTGATGGATGCGATCTATACGGCACCTCTTGCCGGCGTGCTGTTGTCAAGCTATTCCAATTTTCTGGTACATCATCTTGACAATGAATATGTCGACAAACTCATTTATGACGGGTTTATAAAGTTTTTCACGCGAAACATCGCACCCTACAACTATCCCGGCGATTCAATTTGTGTAGTGGGCAGCGTTGCCTGCCGTTTTGACAAGATTTTTATCAGAGCCGCCAGGGACTTCGGTATAAAAGTATCTAAAATCATACCGGCCTCGATGCCCGGTCTAATCCAGTTTCACGCCGAAGACATCTGATAACAATTTATACAGGTACTTATCCGGGAAATGATGACTCAATTCCGAAATATTGTCATAGCCATAATTGCTCTGGTCGCGATTGGTTCCGGGCAAAAAATGTCGGCAATATCTTTGAACCTCGACTCAATAGCGTCCTGGGGTAAATTTCCTCATTTATGCATTGACGTATATCGGTGGGGCGACAAGTTTTTCAACAGCTATGACTCTACCTATGTAGTCGGTACCGGTAAACGTTTTAATGTGAAGTATCGCGCCGAGTCGTGGATGGACTATTATGGCTTCGTGCTTGAAAACCGTGCGCGCATGGCAATGATTTCAGACCCCTGTACATCTATGGGTTTTTATCTCACCTACATGGCCGTGTCGCTCGGATATGATATCAACGTGTCAAAATATTTCGGTGGGTCGGCCAAGGCTCGGCGACGGTTCAATTTCGGGTTTAGCTGTTCGCTTCTGGCGGCCGATTTCTATTTTATTTCAAACGATGTTGGCACCCGCATAACAAAGTTTGAGACTCCAGACGGCATAGTTCATCCCAAACTTGATTTTAACGGGATAAATACGAGCTCGTGGGGTTTTGACGCATATTATTTTTTCAATCATTCACATTACAGTCAGGGGGCGGCTTTCAGTTTCTCAAAGATTCAGCGTAAGTCGGGCGGCTCGCCGTTTGCCGGCTTCTCGTTTTTTACCCAGGACTATAACTTTGACTTCTCCTCGGTTCCACAATATATAAAAAACGAGCTTCCCAAGTCGTGGATCGACTATAAATATGCCGTGAGCAACAAAAACTATGCGGTGCGCATCGGTTATGCCTACAATTTCGCGCTACCTCACAACTGGACCGTATGTTTTTCCGAGGCTCCCACACTCGGCATCAGAAAAGGCTTTATCAACAATCATGAGGATATAAAGACATCGTTCTCGCTCAGCAACCGCTTCAAAGCTTCGGGTGTGTATAATCACGGCAACTGGTTTGTCGGTATAATCGGTGACCTTGATGCCGGTCTCATCTATGATAAAGAACACACGTTGCTCAACATGATGTGGAGCGTTAACGCATCGGTGGGCTATCGTTTCAATCTTTGGTGAGTCGCTGTAACGTCGGTCACGCTCATCAGGCAGCGTTTACAGTCAAAATCGAGACGATAGAGACGGTTTCCGCACGATTGTCTCAACATGAGGTCTCGGGGAAGACGTGAACCCGACGGAGTTTTCAGACAAGCTCCGAGTTCTCGGCGTATACAGTAACGGCACTCCATCACTTTTATCTCTTTTTTATTGTCGGGAATCGACACTTCAAGTGCCGGTTCGATTGAGTGTGAGCCGTGTTCGGTATAAAATTCACGGGCAAGCGAGTTGGCTATATTTTCGTGAAAGTCAACAGTTGACGGCGTCTCAAAAGATGTTGAGGCTTGTCGTCGAGTCGAGCGTTTATAGCCGGCTTTTACCGATGTCAGCAACATTGCGGCACATCGGCGTCTAAGTTCGGTCAGAACCGAGGCTGCCACAAAGTCGTCGTCATCAAGAAGATCGTCAGTATCGGTGGCCGTGAATATTGTGTCACCGAGCTTCTCAATTATTTTAAGACGATTTTCGTGCTGTGGAGTGCGGGCGGTCTGCCTCGGTGTATCGGCGATGACGGTCGCGCGGGCGTCGCCGGCAATCATGGTCATTGATATGCGGTCATTATCGATGCGTATCAGTTTGACCGATATCTCGAGTCGGCGCTGTCGTGTGGCACGTTTTGATGCAATGCGAGCCTGGCGGTCGCTGTTACAGTATATTTCGGTACCGGGAGCGATGTCGGGCGCTTTGTCGCGGGTGAAGATAAGATTACCATCCACGCGATTGGCACGGAAGCCCGTAAAACGGCCGCTACGGTCAAAGTAACCGAGTCCGTCACCATTGTCAAGGCCGGGGGCTTTGTCGAGCGTTATGCAGTTCTTACGCACGTTTTTCACCCGTCCTATCACCCTTCCTGTCGATTTTGGAGTGTTGAGAGATGCAAGAGAGTGGGGTGTGGGACGTGAAAGAAAGTAATTGGTGAATCCGCGGTTGAAAACCGAGTGGGCCGACGGCTCAAAATCAATATCGGTGACGCCTTGTGACGCGCGTCGGTATTGACCGGGACAGCGTGCTATTATTTCGTCAATCCGGCGGCTATAAAGAGCGGTGATATTCTTGACATAACCGGCATCTTTCAGGCGACCCTCAATTTTAAACGACGATGCACCTGCCCGTAGCAGTTCCTCAATATTGTCGAGCCGGTTCATATCCTTGAGCGACAGAAAGTGGCGGTCGGCAGCTATAACATTTCCTTTTGAGTCGATGAGGTCATAGGGGAGACGGCACATCTGGGCACACTCGCCGCGGTTGGCACTACGCCCTGTCGCGAGAAGCGATGCGCGGCAGTCACCGCTATAGCTCACACACAGCGCTCCGTGGACAAACACCTCGACCGGCACGTCGACCGAGTCGGCAATTGATTTTATTTCGGCGGCATTCAGTTCACGTGCTACGACAATCTGGGAAAATCCCGCGTTTTGGAGTCGCAGGGCTTTGTCGGGTGTGCGTGTGTCACATTGCGTGCTGGCGTGAAGTTCGATAGGAGGAATATCCATTTTCAGCAGCGACATGTCCTGGACTATGAGTGCGTCGACGCCGGCCATGTAAAGCTCTCTGACCAATTCTTTTACTCCCTCTATTTCGTCTTCATAGACAAGAGTGTTGAGAGTGACATATATCTTGACGCCAAATGGATGAGCGTAGTCGACGAGTTTCTTGATGTCGTCGATTGAATTTGATGCCGATGCACGCGCTCCGTGGTCAGGACCCCCTATATAGACGGCATCAGCTCCGCAGTCGATGGCGGCGATGGCTGTCGCGAGGTCTCGGGCAGGAGCCAGCAACTCTATAAGGCGGGGTGATGCAATGATTTTGTCCATCATCAGACCTGTTTTTTCTCAATTAAAGAATCGAGCCAGTTTTTATAGAAAATTTGTCCCGGTTCCATCCATGTCGCGCGATATTCCTCTCCGGTTTTATCGGGCAGATAATAATTGACCGGAGGCGCGGGGTTGAGTCCGCGCGACATGTCGCGTGTATATTCCATGTGGAGTGTGTCAGGGTTATATTCCCAGTGCCCGAGAAAATAAAATACCGGCCGATTTTTGTCGGCAAGCATATGATAGTCGTCAAAACGGGTTGTTATGACCGGTTCTACATCGGCTTGTGAAAGCGTATCGGGGTCGAGAGTCGTGTTACGGCTTTGGGGTACGTTTATCTCCGTGGCAAGCCCTCGGGTGAGCCGATGAGGTTTCACGTCATGAATATAGGCACCGGATATCTTGGCCGGTAACACAATTTTTTTAACTCCGTGGAGGTGATATAGAGCGGCAAATGCTCCCCAGCAAATGTAAATGGTATCTATACCGGTGCGGTCGGCGCGGTCCATAAGCATGGTCAGCTCGTCCCAGTAGTCGATTGACTCGAAGTCGAGGAGCTCGACCGGTGCTCCGGTCACAATCAGGCCGTCATAAATGCCCAGGTCCAGTTTATCGGCCGGCAGGTAACAATCGTTGATGCGTTCCCGGTCGTCCCCTTTGGTTACATGGGTCGACATCCTCACAAAGTCAACGGCGACATTGAGCGGATAGTGATTGAGGAGACTAATGAAGTCATCTTCAGTGCGCTGTTTGAGTGGCATAAGATTAACGATGGCAATCCTCAGGTCGGGGTTGCCATCGTGTTGGTTATATCGTCCGCCCGAAAGCTGACAGAATTTTTTGCTGAGTATGACAGGCATTACTCTACTGATTTGTCGGTTTTGTTGTCGGTAACAGGTTTATCGTCTGATGCATTATTGTCGTCCTGATTGTTTTCAGGCTCGGTTTTATCCACGGGTCCTTCGGTTTTTACCTCGGTGGGTTCGACATCAATAACTCCGGGAATTGGCGGCGGAACGGGCTCTCCTTCATTTTTACCGGTGAGTTTCTGCTGCTCGCGGGCGGCAAGAATCTCGTCGGTGCGGGAAATCCATTTACGTTCGCCAAATATCTTGACCATGTCGTCTGCAAAGATTACCTCGCGTGTAATGAGTGTATCGGCGAGTTTGCCATGACCCTCGGCATAGTCGCGCAAGATTGACTTGGCTCGCTCATACTGCTCGTTGATGATGCGCGATACTTCCTCGTCGATCATTTTAGCACGGTCGTCACTGTATGGCTTTGAGAATCCGTAGCTCTGACCGGTTGAGTCATAATAGCTTAGGTTGGGCAGGCGATCGCTCATACCGTAGTAAACGACCATGGCATAGGCCTGTTTGGTTACGCGCTCAAGGTCATTGGCGGCTCCGGTCGAGATGTGACCGAGGAATAATTCTTCGGCTGCACGGCCACCAAGAGTGGCACACATCTCGTCAAGCAATGCCTGGGTCGGGGTGATCTGACGTTCTTCAGGCAGGTACCATGCCGCCCCGAGAGCTTTGCCGCGCGGCACGATGGTAACCTTGATGAGCGGGTTGGCATATTTGAGATTCCACGATACGGTCGCATGGCCGGCTTCATGGATGGCGATAGCTTTTTTCTCCTCGTCGGTAGTTATTTTGGAACGCTTCTCAAGACCACCGATAATGCGGTCGACAGCGTCGATAAAGTCCTGTTTCTGTACGGTTGTCTTGTTGTTGCGGGCAGCGATAAGCGCGGCCTCGTTGCAGACGTTGGCTATATCGGCACCCGAAAATCCGGGAGTTTGACGCGCGAGGAGTTCCACATCGACCGAGTCATCGATTTTGATGTTTTTGAGGTGTACTTTAAAGATAGCCACACGGTCGTTGAGCTCGGGGAGGTCTACGTAAATCTGTCGGTCAAAACGTCCGGCACGGAGCAACGCTTTGTCAAGAATGTCGGCACGGTTGGTCGCGGCAAGAATGATGACACCGCTGTTTGAACCGAAACCGTCCATCTCGGTGAGCAGCTGGTTGAGGGTGTTTTCGCGTTCGTCATTGGCTCCCATGTTCGGATTTTTTCCGCGGGCACGACCCACGGCATCGATTTCGTCGATAAACACGATACAGGGGGCTTTTTCTTTGGCCTGACGGAAGAGGTCACGCACACGTGAGGCTCCCACGCCGACAAACATCTCCACAAAGTCAGATCCCGACATGGAGAAGAACGGAACGTTGGCCTCGCCCGCTACAGCTTTGGCAAGGAGGGTCTTACCGGTTCCCGGAGGGCCTACAAGAAGGGCTCCCTTAGGAATTTTACCACCGAGGTCGGTGTAACGCTGCGGATTTTTGAGAAACTCGACAATCTCCTCGATTTCGGTTTTGGCTTCCGAGAGTCCGGCGACATCCTTGAATGTTACTTTTACGGGGCCGTCTTTGTCAAAAATCTGGGCTTTTGACTTGCCGACGCTGAACACGCCGCCGGCACCGCCATCCTTGCCCGACATACGTTTCATCAGGAAGAACCAGAAGGCGATGAGAAGGATTACCGGACCAAAAGTCCACAGAATCGACATGAAGTCACTGCTTTTTTCATATTTTACTTCGCCTGTAAAAGCGCCGGTCTGCTGCCAAAGGTCAATTTTGTCCTGAAGTTTGTCGGCCGATGGAATTTCGGTGAAGATACGCGCGTGTTCGCCCGACCCCGGTTTGTATTGTGACTCGTGGAATATTTTTGAGGCGAGAGAGTCGCTCAAAACAGCTTCGGCTTCACGTTTGTTGGTAAACACGACGATTTCGGTGACACCGCCTTCGCTCACATACTGCTCAAACTTTGAGAAGCTCACATCTTTGGTCACTGTATTGTCGTCAAGGTAAAAAATTCCGCATAGAAAGAGGAAGATTAAAGCATACA
>JAIDNJ010000059.1 GCA_029063895.1 Muribaculaceae bacterium
GCAGGTGGTTGAGCAATCGTCCGGTTTGACTCAGCATGTTGGCGCGCAGGTCGAGCGAAGCATTGGAGGGGAGACAGCCGAGCGCATTTTGAAAGTATTGGATGGCGCGAGGATAGTCGCCCATGTCGCTGTAGACACGGCCGCCATAATAAAGAGCCTCAGCGCGTAGGCTTTTGTTGGCATTGTGGGTCATATACTCAATGACATCGAGCACAAGACTGTCGTCGGTGTGCTTGTGATAGGCTTTGTCGGCCGCTTTGATAGTCAGAAAGTCATAAAAATGACGGTCGGCAGACGACAATGACCGTGAATCGATGCTGTCAAGGCTTAGGATTGCTTTTTGAGGGTCTTTATCGGCAAGGTCGTTTATCCTGACGAGCGTAGGGTCATAGAGCCGGTCACAACCGGTCACGAGTATGATAATGAGATTGAAGGCTATGAGATATCGTGTCATTTTCAGGCGAAAAATTTAAGATATTAAAATCGGGACATACATTATGCCTCAATTGTCTTCATCGGGAGTGGTGGGTGGTGCCTTGGGTTGAATGAACATGGCCGTAGCCGAGCAAGTGTCCTCGGTGAGGATGATGCGTGCGCGGCGCATACGGTCACTGTCATTTGGCGATATCGCAATGAAGATTTCATCGTTGCTACGGCTTATTTCATGGCAGTAGTCGGGAAGGGTGAGGACCGGGGCGAGGCCGTCTGAATCGTATGTTATTGAAATGGTGTCGCCGACAGCATAGGCCGTATCGGTCGACTGTGTGAGCCTGAGAAACGTGGCGGCGCCGAGCTGGGAAACGTAGGCTGTGGCATGGTGAGAACCCGACGAAACGACAATTGAGTCGCGACGGGTCTGACCGGTGAGATTGGGTAGAGCGGTTATGAGCAGCCGTCGGTCGTGAGTGTTGAGTTCGAGCCATTTGGGCGATTTGTCAACTTTCCACGTGAAGCCGTCATAATCAATCTCGATGATGTCTTCACCGCCATATTTAAAAAATTTGATATGGGTAGGGGCTATCTCAAGGCGCGATGTAGAGTAGAACCGATAGAGCAGTGTAGAGAATATAAGAGCGAGTAGGGCGGGAAAAATGAACCACACCATTTTGCGCCGCGCCTGATGTACAGGCACGACGCGGGCGCTGTCGACACGCATGCCGCAGTGAGGACAGTAGCGCTCGTCATCGCCGATGATTTGTCCGCAGTGTTCACATATAATCATAATGCACGGGTATTAATCAAATGCTCCGGTGATGCTCTCTTCGGGGGCTTCTTCTTCGAGGAACTCGCCGAGATATTCTTTTTCACAAATGTCAAAGTTGGGTGACGGGAATCTCGTGGCCTGGGAATAGGGAAGATTTTTGTCGGCATAGACTTTTGACATATAAAGACCGTAGACCGGCAGGGCCATGGATGCACCCTGGCCGTTGGCCATAGAGTTGAAATGGATGTAGCGTTCCTCGCCGCCGACCCAGACTCCAGAAACGAGTTCGGGGGTGAAGCCCATGAACCATCCGTCTGAGTTTGAGTTGGTTGTTCCGGTCTTGCCACCCATCTGGGCAGTAATGTTGTAAGGTGGACGGCGCACACGGTTACCGGTGCCCCCGTCAACAACATTGAGCAGCAGTGAAAGAATCTTGAAGTAGGCTTTCTCGCTGATGACCTCGGTGTGCTTGGTCGAAAATTCCTGAAGGATGTTGCCGTTGGCGTCGGCGATGGCGCTGACAAAGACCGGCTCGGCTCTCATACCGTTGTTGGCAAAGGCGCTGTATGCTCCGACCATCTCCTTGACCGATACTTCACACGGGCCAAGACAGAGCGAGATAACGGGGTCGATGTGGTTGGTGATTCCGAAGTTGTGCATGTTTCGGGCAAGCTGGGCGGGGGAGAGCTGACTCATGAGACGGGCCGAAATCCAGTTGTTGGAGTTGGTAAGCGCCCAGCGCAGGTCGACCATCTCGCCCTCGCGTGAATGAGAGGAGTTGCGGGGTGACCAGGGACGGCCGTTCTCGTCGATGATGGTTGGCTGCTCGTTGAGAAACTCGTCACAGGGGGTGAATCCCTCCTCCATCGCATAGGTATAGAGGAACGGTTTGATTGTAGACCCTATCTGGCGGCGTCCGGTCGACACCATGTCATATTGGAAGTTGGTGAAGTCGGGACCGCCCACATAGGCCTTGACATAACCGGTGACGGGGTCCATAGACATGAAACCGGTGCGCAGGAAGTGTTTGTTGTAGAGCACCGAGTCGCGGGGTGTCATTACAGTGTCAATCTGGCCGTTGTAGCTGAATACGCTCATTTCGCGCGGCGTGTTGAACGCTTTTTCGATTTCCTCGTCAGTGGCACCGGCTTTTTTCATTGTGCGGTAGCGGTCGGTTTGTTTGAGCGAGCGAGCGATGATTGATTCGAGTTGAGACTGGGAGAGCTCCTCACGGTTGGTGGTGTAGGGCGCATTCTTAACGTTTTTCTTTTCTTTGAAAAACTGGGCCTGGAGCGATTTCATGTGCTGCTCGACAGCTTCCTCGGCATACCGCTGCATGCGCGAGTCGATGGTTGTATAAATTTTAAGTCCGTCGGTATATATGTCATATTTTGATCCGTCGGGTTTGGGATTTTTCTCAATCCAGCCATAGAGAGGATTGTTTTCCCATGCGATTGAGTCGTCGACATATTTCTGGGCTTCCCACTCAAAATAGGTCGAGCGGTCGGGACGTTTTGCGGTGAGATAGCGGCGCAGCTCCTCGCGGAAGTAGGGCGCGGGGCCGTCTTTGTGATCGACACGGTGAAAGTCGAGATTGAGCGGGAGAGCCTGGAGCGAGTCGAGCTCGGCTTTGGTGATCATGTCGTTTTTCTCCATGAGCGACAAAACGGTGTTGCGTCGCTGGAGTGTGCGTTCGGGTTTGCGGACGGGGTTATAATAGCTGGGGTTCTTGACCATGCCGACAAGCATGGCTGCTTCCTCGACAGTGAGGTCTTTGGCGTCTTTGCCAAAGTAGACGTGAGCGGCCGACTTGATGCCGACGGCATTGTAGAGAAAGTCAAACTGGTTGAGATACATCTTGATGATCTCGTCTTTTGAGTAAAAACGCTCGAGTTTAACGGCAATCATCCACTCGATTGGTTTTTGGAAGGCGCGTTCAAGGATGTTGCCGCTTGACGGTGAAAAGAGCTGTTTGGCAAGTTGCTGGGTGATGGTAGAACCACCGCCGGCGTTTTTATTCTGGAGAATGAGTGTCTTTACAAGCACACGACCCACGGCGCGGAGGTCAATGCCCGAGTGATCTTCAAAGCGCGAGTCCTCAGTGGCGATAAGGGCATTGATGACATTAGGCGAGATGTCGGAGTAGTCGGCATACACACGGTTGCCCGTGTTGCGGAAATAGCGTCCGAGTTCTTCGCCGTCGGCCGAGTAGACAACGGTGGCAAACTTGTCGGCGGGATTTTTGAGTTCTTCGACAGGGGGCATGTAGCCAATCAGTCCGTTATAAATCATAACGAAAAGAAGAATCACCAGGATAACCCCGATACCGAATGTTATCCATAGCCATTTTATAATTTTGCGTGTCTTGTCGCTCATTTTTTTTACTTTTAAATTGGTTTGTAAAGAGAGGGGAGTGGGTATGATTATTTTTTTTTCTCGTCGGGAAATTTGTCGGGAAACTTGATGTCGACCGGCTTGCGCATCATGGCGTAAATCACCAGACCTATGCCGAGAAGGATGAACGGGATGGACAGGAGCTGTCCCATGTTGAGTGTCATTGTACGCTCAAAATCGACCTGAGGATTTTTGATGAACTCTATGAGGAATCGGGTGCCGAAGAGAACAATGAAAAAGACACCGAAGATGAGTCCCGGACGGCGCTCGGCGTTTTTCTTCCAGTACATCCACATGAGAAGGGCAAATAATCCGAGATAGCACAGCGATTCATAAATTTGAGTGGGATGACATGCCTGACCATAGTAGTAATGATGCCACTCGGCGCTGCGCACAAACATGAATCCCCACGGCAGTGTTGTCGCATGACCAAAAATCTCGCTGTTCATGAGGTTGCCAAAGCGTATCATGGCGCCGACAAGGGCGATTGGGATGACAAGGCGGTCAAATGTCCATAGCGGGCTACGTTTGGTGGTGAACCATGAGTAGAGGAAGACGGCTATGATGATGCCGATTGTACCGCCGTGGCTGGCGAGCCCTCCCTCCCAGATGTATAGTATCGAGATGGGGTCCTGACTGTAGCGGTCCCATTCATAGAAAAATACATGGCCGAGACGGGCGCCGATAATAGTGGCGGCAACTACCCACAGCAGCAGTTTGCCGAGCCAGCTTTCGGGCGCACCTTCGTGACGGTAAATGCGTTCCTCGATTTTGTAGCCGAGAAGAAACCCGATGGCAAACATCAGTCCGTACCATCTGATTTTTATAAAAGAATCGACCAGCATCGGGTCGGCGTTCCAAACGATATAGTCAAGCATCTGAAGAAAATCTATGAGTTGGTTTTATTGTTTTGAGTCATGAGTCGGTCGCCAAAAAGGCATAGAGCGTTAGCAGTTGTTATTTCGTGGACTTCCAGTGGCGATCGTCCGGTTTTGGCGGCGATATGGGCGGCCGTGTGGATGATGTACTCGCTGCGGTTGCAGCGTCCCCGAAATGGAACCGGAGCCAGATAGGGAGCATCGGTTTCGAGAAGAAGTCGGTCGGAACCTATGGCATCGAGCGAGCGGTCGAGCTTTGAGTTTTTAAAGGTTACGATGCCGTTGATGCCAAAGTAGAAATCGCCCGTGCGGCGTATTCGCTCGACATCTTCGGGGGTTCCGCCAAAGCTGTGAAAAACGCCTTGTGGTTTTACTGACAGTCCGTCCAGTACTTCAAGAGCGCGGTCAAGTCCGTCGCGACAGTGTATTATCAACGGCAGTGAACGGTCGGCGGCCAGGCGGGCCTGTTGCTCGAAGACATCCATCTGCTGTTGCTCAAATGTCTTGTCCCAATAGAGGTCAATGCCAACCTCGCCTATCGCTATATAGTCGTCGGGAGCATCGTTGAAAAGGGTAAAGATCCTGGCCAGCGTTTCCTTGTAGTTCTCGTTAACCTCGGTCGGGTGAAGCCCCATTGCCATCCGGGTTACCTCGGGTCGGGATGCGTGCAGATCCCTCATGGGTTTAACGGTGGTAAGGTCAACGTTTGGGAATATCATCATACCGACACCGGCACTCACGGCCGAGTCGACCGCGGTCTCGGGCTTGTCGCCAAATTCCGGGAGGTAGAGATGGGTGTGGGTATCGATAATCATAGGCGGGTATATCAGTTTGTACGCTCGATGGTTGAGAGCGCAAGATTGATAAAGAAATCTTTTGCATCGTCGCCGAGGGGCGATTCACGTATAATCTCGACAGCGTCGGCGACATATTTGTTGATGAGCTCGACACATCGTCGCGGCAGATCAAGGTCTTCAAAGACAGCCTTTACTTCGGCAATCTTGTTACCGCGGCTCAACGATTGTTCGATCGCTTTTTCAAGACGGCCGGTGGTGTCCTCGTTGAGAGCGTTTATGAGCAACCATGTTTTTTTGTTGTTGACGATGTCGCCGCCTATCTCTTTTCCAAAAGTGAGAGGGTCTCCATATGCGTCAAGATAGTCGTCGCGGAGCTGGAATGCGAGTCCGAGCTTGACGCCGTAGTCATATAGCAAATCACAAAGATAGTCGGGGGCATTTCCCATCACTGCACCGATTCTACAGGCACAACCGAGCAGAACCGAGGTCTTGAGTCGGATCATCATGAGGTACTCGTCGACCGAGACTGTCTTCATGCGCTCAAAGTCCATGTCATATTGCTGGCCCTCGTAGATCTCCATAGCCGTGGTGTTGAAGATGTCGAGAATCTGTCCGGTTTTGTCACCGGCATCCTTGCAAAGATATTGAGTTGCCATCGTGAGCATGGCGTCGCCCGAGAGGATGGCGGTGTTGTTGTCCCAGCGGCAGTGAACGGTTGGACGACCGCGACGCAGGTCGGCATTGTCCATTACGTCGTCGTGGAGCAGGGTGAAATTATGGAAAATCTCGATGGCAAGAGCCTGATTAAGTGCGGCCGAACAGTCGCCCGAAACGGCATCACAGGCCGCAAGCAGCAGCATGGGCCTGAGGCGTTTGCCGCCACCCTCGAGAGTGTATTTTACAGGTTGATAAAGTCCGGCGGGAGCGGCCGGATAGTGAATGTCGGCGATAGCCTGATTGATATAGTCGGCAATATTGTCGGCGGTGAGCATATTTTGTTTGTGAAATTTGTAAATTAATCTACAAAGATACAAATTTTGGCTCAGAGTGGCGCCTAATGTTTATATAAATTATGTTATAGCAGGCTACATGAGTATCAAAATAACAATCTGGACAAGGAGGACGCGGGCAAACATGCTGAGCGGATAAACGGTAGCGTAGGCGATTGACGGGCGGTCGCCTGGCAGTGTTGAGTTGGCATAGTCAAGAGCCATAGGGTTGGCCATCGATCCGCACAGCATACCGGTGACGGTGCCGTAGTCAAGCTTCAGCATCTTCAGTGCCAGGAGCCCCATGATGACAGTCGGGATGATTGTGAGAAACGCACCGAGACCTATCCATAGAAGTCCTTCGCTGCGGAATACTGTCTCAAAAAAGTGTTGTCCCGAGTCGATGCCGAGACATGCGAGATAAAGGGCCAGACCGATAGCGCGCAACATGAGATTGGCACTTGTAGTGGTGTAGGTTACAAGGTGGAGACGTGGACCGAAAGTGCCCATAAGGATACCCATGATGATGGGGCCGCCGGCAAGTCCGAGACAAACTGCCGAGCTGATTCCAGGGAATTTAAACGGGATTGATCCAAGAGCTACACCGAGGACAATGCCGATGAAAACGGCGACAAGGTTTGGCTCGTCAAGCACTTTTGAAGCGTTGCCGAGTATAGGTTCTATTTTATTGATGGCCGATTCCTCACCGACAACAACTATACGGTCGCCGAGAAGAAGTCTGAGGTCGGGCGTGGCAAGCAGGGGTACTCCGTTTCGATAGACGCGGCTGATGTTGATACCATAAAGGTTGCGTAGTCGCAGTGATCCGAGGGTCTTGCCGTTGAGTTTGGGGTGGGTGACGATGAGTTTGCGTGACACAAGACAGCGGTCGACCGAGTTCCAGTCGATGTCGGCTGTGTTCCAGTCGCGCTGTTCCTGCTCGCCAAAAAGAATTACGAGCGAGTTGACGTCTTCGGGCGTGGAGACAACGAGCACGCGGTCGCCCTGATTCAGGATGGTGTCAGAAGTTGGAATCGAGACACGGCCGTTGTGCCACAGCCGTGAAATGACAAAGTGGGTGTTTGAGACTTTTGCTACGTCTGATATTTTATGCCCGTAAATGCCGGGATTGACAATCTCAAATTCGGTTATCGCGGGTTTGGGAATCGAGTGAATCGGTGCGTCGGTAATTTCAGATTGTTTTACAAAGACTTTGCGCATGAAAATGATGGCAAGGATAACGCCGACGACACCGAGCGGATAGGTGACGGCACACCCGAGTGCGGGAGTGCTTGAGGGAATGCCGAGCTGTCCGAGTGTCTGCTGAACGCCACCGAGCGCGGGGGTATTGGTGGTAGCACCGCAAAAGATACCCATCATGTCGGGAATCGACACGGGGGTGACCATGGTGAGCAATATGGCCGTCAGGAGTGTCAGCACGGCAAGCCCGAGCCCGAGAATGTTTAGTTTTACACCACCGTGGGCGAGTGAGCTGAAAAAACCCGGGCCGACCTGAAGGCCGAGTGCATACACAAATATAACAAGCCCGAAATTTTCGGCATATCTCAGCATGTCATTATCGACTGTCAAACCAAGATGTCCGGCAAAAATGCCTACAAAAAAAACAAAGGTCACACCGAGCGATACACCGGCAATTTTGAGTTTGCCGAGTGCAAGCCCAATTGCACAACAGAGCGATATAACAATAATGGCCTGAATGGCCGAATGGTTGACGAAAAGGGTCTCAATCAAATTCATCGTGATTAAAATATCGCCGCCCGGTCTTTTACAGACAGAGCGGCGATTCTATAATTTGGGATTACAAATCAATATGCGATATTGGAGATGTTGAAGTTGGCAAACTCAAGGTCTTTAGCAGCTTTAGCGGCATAAGTGTGGTCGAGTTTGATAGCTTTCTGGAGGTTGTCTTTAACCATTGACTCGTTGTTGGTGCGGGCACCGAGAACGGCATAGAGGTAATAGGTTGTAGCGTCGGGTGAAGCTACACCGGCAAGCGTAGATTTTGCCTGGCTGTAGTTCTTTGCAAGAATCTGGGCAAGAGCGGCGTTGTTGCTCTTAGAGTTGCCAAATGCTTTATTGGCGGCATTGATGTCACCCTGCATGAGATAGAGAGTACCGGTTGCTTCGCCGAGCTCGTTAAGACCGGCGGCATTACCGAATTTCTGTTTTGCATCGCGGAAATCTTTGTTACGGAGTGAAGCGAGACCAAGGTTGAGCTGAGGCTGAGCTTCAGAGGGAGCGAGACGAGCAGCCTGGGCAAAGCTGGCCTGAGCGGCATCAAAGTCACCGGCGATAAACTGAGCGACACCGAGGTCGTTGAAAGTGCGGTAGTCATTGGGATACTGACGAGCGGCAGTATCATAGATTTTCAGTTTCTGAGCGTTGTTGTCGGTGAGAGTGGCTGCGTAAAGGATTTCGTCAACCGAGAGCGCGCGGGGATTAGTCTGGAAAAGTTCCATGATTTCCTGGTCGCTCTTGCCGATAACGTCGATAGACGCGGTGATACGAGAATAGCGTAGCTGCGGAAGGATTGTCTCGGCGAGCTGGTCAAATACTGACGAGAGGTTGCGGATTTCTTTTTCACGCTGCTCGGGGTCTTTATACATTGACAGAACGCTGAGGATGAGGTCTTTGTCCTGAATGTCGCTTTTGGCAACAAGTTTCTGGAAGCCTTCCCAGTCTTCGGGGGTGAACTGAGCGGTGAGTTCGCCAAACTCGGTGATATTGTCTTTCTTGAGCTGGTCGTTGAGATAAGCTTTTGTGCTGTTCTCACGCTCCTGAGCGAGTTTTGAGTTGAACGCATAAGTACCGTCGGGCGAAGCATAAGAAGAAATGTTGATTTCTTTTATCTCGCGGTTGCTTGCATTTTTTGCGCTGACAATCTCGTTGTTGAGGTCTTCGATCTCTTCGGTCTCAAGCTGTCCTTTGCGGATGTTTGAACGGTTGATGAGGAACAGAATGTCGGCTGCATATTTTTCGTTGATGATGCGCTGGAAACGGTCGGGGGCGATAGCCGGGGTAACAGTACCGGCATCGGCAAGAGCTGCGGTGGCGATAACACCGTTGGCAACAACAACGCGGGGAAGAACATATTGCTTGCCACCCTGACGGACGGTGAAAGCGAGAGCGAGCTGGCTCTTGATCATCTCGGGCTGATAGTTGTACATGACGGGGATTGTAACCGACTGACCGCGGTCATAGCTGATGACGGGTGCGTTTCCTCTTACTTTCTCACCCTGAAAGCTGTAGGCCTGAGAAGCGACTTCCTCGCCGTCAAAAACGAGATAGGGAGTAACGGTTACCTCAGCATTCTTTAGGAAGAATTTAGCCGGGATGTTGGCGGTAACGGTAGCGGGAACACGGTCGCCGACAACTTCAAGGGGGTTAGGATTAACTGTAAAATAATCAGCGTTGAACTGATTCATTTTTTTGCTACAGCCGGTGAGCAGGATTGTGCTGCACGAGGCAATAGCCAGAATAGATTTAAAATTCATGATAATGTGAAAATTTAGATTGTTTGTGTTTTACGAAAT
>JAIDNJ010000006.1 GCA_029063895.1 Muribaculaceae bacterium
CTCCAGGAAGGACCCCACCCCCAGTTCCATGACCAATATGGACCACCTGTGTACCAGGGATCGAGCCAGGGATCATAACCCCACCAGCTCCACGACCAGGGGTTGTTCCAACCGTAGTACCATGATGGAGACCACCATCGGTAACCGGGTTCGAGATAGATGTTGACTGTTGTCTGAGGTTGTTCGGCCTGAGTATAATAGTAATAGTCCTGAAGGTCGGTGTCTTTACTACCCGAAACGACTTCCGGGTTGTAGAAGCGTTCAATCTGACGGGTATAGGCAAACTGTCCAAGGCTGTCGGCCGAAGACTGGCCTGTTACAGCAGTGTTGCGTCGGTTATACTCGTCGATGTCGCGACGGCTACCCGAGTCAAAGCTGAATGAATCGCTTGGCTGGTAAATCACGACTTGAGCGTTGTATTTTTTGTTTGAACGTGTAGTTTTCTGCTGTTCAACCTTTTCCTTCTTGACTTTGTTGGGGTTGTAATAGATGTCGTCGTCATAGTAATCCTGTGCCATGGCGGTCGAGCAAGCCAACCCTACAACAAAAGCAAATGTAAGATGTTTTTTGAGTTTAAGCATTTTGTCAAGTGGGTTTAAAAGTGAATTAAATAGTTCTTATTATGTAATATAGACCTCAAAACGGGTTAAAGGTTTAATTTGACAATGTCAAAATGTCACGTTTGTCGGCACAAATATAATTTATTTTAATAGAACTTACAAATTTAATGACGCAGACACCGGTTAAAAATACATAAAAGAAAGCGAGGTCACAGGCAATGCCAATCATGTGAAAGACAGAGACCTGTGACCACGGTTTAAATTCTTATATATTTCATGTTATTTATGTTCATGAATTTTATAATGAGGGGCTGAAACCGAGTTATTTGAGTTCTTTGTCGGGACGCATGTCATATGCGGTCATTGCAATGCTGAAGCCCCAATAAATGAAAGCAAGAGCGCTGAGGAAGCTGACCATAATCATGTTCTGAACATAACCTGCTTCAAGGAAGAAGAAACCGATGATGAGGAGCAAAATGCCGTTGATAAGGTAGAGCCACCAATAACGGTTTTGACGAGAGCTTACTGAAGCTGTAATGGCAGAGATGCCCCAGAAAATAAAGATGATTGCGAGGAAGTAGGGAAAGACGGCCTCTGAAAGGACCACACTGCGGACAAGCATGAAACCGACAAACATGTCGATGACTCCGCCTGCAATCCACCATCCCCATCCACGCGGGCGATTTTCACCGGCAGCTACACAAAGCTGAACGACGGCAGCAAGAATAAGAAGCCATCCAAAAATCTGAGATGCTACTGCAAACCCGGCTGCCGGCCAGAACCAATATGCAAAACCGCCGAGAACGAGCAGGATACCAACGAGGAGCATAATCCACCAATATTTGGACTGTCCCCAAAATTTAACGTTTAATGCTTTCATAATCTAATAATTGAATTAATTGATTAAATAATATACTTGTTATGATTTTATAACAAAAGAAATATTTAAAATGTTTTGAAAATGATAGTATTAACCGCTGCTTTTGATAAGCTGTATTTGAATTACGGCATATTAATTGGACTGATTAAATAAAAAAGAGATAAAAAAGTTGCAATCAATAAAAAAAAATAGTAATTTTGAAATGAAAATCCCAAAAAGTACAAAGTTCTAATATTAACATATGAATAAAGATTTTAGAAATTACGCGGTCAAACACCTCGGTATGAACGGACTGGCCTTTGACCAGGCTTCGGCCGAGCTTAACTCGAGAGCCGCTTCGTCAAATATCGTATCAAGTTATATTAACCCGACAATTATCGAGGAACGCCAGCTCAATGTGGCTCAAATGGATGTTTTCTCGCGCCTGATGATGGACCGAATCATCTTTCTCGGCACCGATGTCAATGAATACACAGCTAATGTAATTCAGGCTCAGCTTCTTTATCTTGACTCGGCTGATCCGGGCAAGGATGTGTCGATTTACATAAACTCGCCCGGTGGGTCGGTTTATGCAGGTCTCGGCATCTATGATACTATGCAGTATATCGCCAGCGATGTGGCTACAATCTGTACCGGCATGGCAGCGTCTATGGCGGCAGTGCTTCTCGTCGCCGGTGAGAAGGGCAAACGTTTTGCTCTCAACCACTCGCGTGTGATGATTCACCAGCCTATGGGTGGTGCTCAGGGACAGGCAAGTGATATTGAAATCACAGCCAAACAGATTCAGATGTTGAAGAAGGAATTATATGAAATCATAGCCTCACACTCGGGTCAGCCCTTTGAAAAGGTAGAGCGTGACTCTGACCGCGACTACTGGATGACAGCACAGGAAGCAAAAGAGTATGGCATGATTGACGATGTTCTCATCAAAGCCCGTCACTGATAAAGGGTATGGCAAAAAAAAGTACACGTGAAACAACGACCTGCCGTTTCTGTGGCCGCGGCTCGGATATGGTTTCGTTTTTGGTGCCGTCGCCGTTTGACCCGTCGACGGTAATCTGTAACGAATGTGTCGAGCATATTCACGATATCATAGCCGACTACAAAAAACAGGTGTCTGATTCCAATAAAGAGAAGACTCCGGTCGGAAAAAAAATTCCAAAACCGTTGGAGATTCAAAAATTTCTTGACCAGTATGTCATTGGACAGCAGACTGCCAAAAAGTTTTTGTCGGTGGCTGTATATAATCACTACAAGCGTTTGTCCCAACCGGTTGACGACGATGTCGATATCGAAAAAAGCAATATCATCCTCGTAGGTCCCACCGGAACTGGTAAGACACTCCTTGCCAAAACAATAGCACGGTTACTCGACGTGCCGTTTACTATTGTCGATGCGACGGTACTTACCCAGGCCGGATATGTAGGCGAGGATATTGAGTCGCTCCTTACACGATTGCTTCAGGCCGCCGACTATGATGTGAAAGCGGCTGAACGCGGCATTGTCTTCATTGACGAAATTGACAAGATCGCGCGTAAGGGCGACAATCCTTCGATAACCCGCGACGTGAGTGGAGAGGGTGTTCAGCAGGGCTTGTTGAAACTTCTCGAAGGATCGATTGTGAACGTTCCGCCACAAGGTGGTCGCAAGCATCCCGAGCAGAAGATGATTCCGGTCGACACCAAAAACATATTATTTATATGTGGCGGAGCGTTTGACGGGATTGACCGCAAGATAGCCCAGCGACTTAACTCTCATGTAGTAGGCTTTTCAAATGAAATAGAGCGAAAAAATAAGGAGAATGTTAACTTTCTTAAGCATGTTGCACCGCAGGACCTTAAATCGTTTGGTCTCATTCCGGAAATAATAGGTCGTCTGCCTATCCTGACAAGCCTTGAACCGCTTGACCGTGATGCGCTGCGCAACGTGCTCACCGAGCCCAAAAACGCGATAATCCGACAGTATAAGAAACTGTTCAAGATGGATGGTGTCGAGCTCGAGTTTACCGATGATGCTCTCGACCTGATTGTAGACAAGGCTATCGAGTATAAACTCGGAGCGCGAGGTTTAAGGTCGATTGTCGAGACTATCATGATAGACCCGATGTTTGAACTACCCTCCCAGACCACCGACAAGTTTGTTGTTGATGCCGATTTTGCTCTCAAAAAACTTAGAGAAGCCAATTTCGAGACAACGGCAGCAGTCGCGTCGGCCGAAAAATAGTCCAGCAACCAACTCTCCATAACAACCAGTCATCTCACCAACGGCCCATGATAACAAAAGAACAACTGACCGAACAACTGAAACAACACTTCGGCTTCGATAAATTCAAAGGAAATCAGGAAGCGATAATGCTGTCGCTTCTTGACGGACACGACACCTTTGTACTGATGCCTACGGGCGGAGGAAAATCGTTGTGTTATCAGTTGCCTGCCCTCCTGATGGAAGGAACGGCGGTTGTCATCTCTCCGCTGATAGCCCTTATGAAAAATCAGGTTGATGCCATGCGTCACTTCAGCGAGCATGATCATGTTGCCCATTTCTTAAATTCGTCGCTCAACAAGTCGGCGGTCGATGCAGTCAAGGCCGACGTTCTGTCGGGTCGTACAAAGTTGCTGTATGTAGCTCCCGAATCGCTGACCAAGGAGGACAACATAGAATTTTTGAAACAGGTGAAGATATCGTTTTATGCGGTCGACGAGGCCCACTGTATATCGGAGTGGGGCCATGATTTCCGTCCGGAATATCGTCGCATAAGACCCATAATCAACGAGATAGAACCACGACCGGTCATAGCGCTCACCGCTACGGCCACCCCTAAGGTCCAGCATGACATCCAAAAGAATCTTGGCATGCAGGATGCCAATGTATTCAAGTCATCGTTTAACCGTTCAAATCTTTACTACGAGGTTAGACCGAAGACTACCAACATTGACAAGGATATAATCAGATATATCAAGAGCCAGGAGGGGAAGTCGGGTATAGTCTACTGCCTGAGCCGCAAAAAGGTCGAGGAGCTTGCCGAGCTTCTCAAGGTCAACAATATCAAAGCGTTGCCCTATCACGCCGGAATGGATGGCCAGACCCGAAGCGAAAATCAGGATGCGTTTCTTCTTGAAAAAATCGACGTGATCGTGGCTACGATAGCATTTGGCATGGGGATAGACAAACCCGACGTGAGGTATGTGATACATTATGACATGCCTAAATCGCTTGAGGGTTACTATCAGGAAACCGGCCGTGCCGGCCGAGACGGAGGCGAGGGAAACTGTATAACATTTTATGCGGCCAAAGACTTGCAGCGCATGGAAAAATTCATGTTGCAGAAGCCTGTGGCCGAGCAGGAGATTGGACGCCAGCTGCTGGCCGAGACTGCGGGTTATGCCGAGTCGTCGGTTTGTCGCCGGCGTTTGCTGTTGCACTATTTTGGAGAAGAATTTAAGGAAGATAACTGTGGTAATTGTGACAATTGTTTAAATCCAAAAAAACAAGTGGAAGCAAAAGACGATTTATGCGCGGTTATTGAAACCGTAGCAGCACTTAAAGAAAAATTCAAACCCGATTATATTATAAATGTGATGCTGGGGAAAGGCACCCCCGACATCAAGTCGTATCATCATGACGAGCTTGAGGTATTTGGAGCTTGTCAGGGTAGTGACGACAGGTATCTCAATGCGGTAATACGTCAGGCGATTATCGCCGGGTATCTTGTCCGCGATATTGAAAATTACGGATTGCTCAAGCTTACAGACAAGGCAGATGCTTTCCTTAAACACCCGACATCGTTCAGGATTGTCGAGGATAATGAGTTTCGCGAGGAAGAACCCGTGATGGTCAAGGGTGGGGCAGCGTGTGCAGTCGACCCTGAGCTATATTCAATATTGAAAGATTTGCGCAAGAAAGTTGCCAAGCATCTGGGATTGCCTTCATACGTGATTTTTCAAGATCCGTCGCTCGAAGCGATGGCGACAACCTATCCCATCACCATGGACGAGCTCGCTACTATTCCGGGCGTCGGTATGGGTAAGGCCAAGCGATATGGCAAGGAATTTCTTGACATTATCAAGACCCATGTCGAGGAAAACGAAATAGAGCGCCCCGAAGACCTTCGTGTCAAGAGCATTGCAAACAAGAGCAAGTTAAAAGTGGCTATCATTCAAGCTATCGACCGTAAGATAGCGCTTGACGAGCTTGCCGAGTCAAAAGGTATAGAATTTTCAGAATTGCTTGACAATATAGAGTCGATTGTATATTCGGGAACAAGAATCAATATAGACTATTTTATCGACGAGGTTATCGATGAGGACCTCCAGAACGATTTGTTTGACTATTTCCGTGAGAGCGAGAGTGATGATTTAAATGATGCCCTTGCCGAATTTGGCTCTGATTGTACCGAGGAAGAGATAAGACTTATGAAGATCAAGTTCTTGTCTGAGATGGGTAACTGATGGCGGCAAATAGACAACAATCCATATAACAATAAACAATAATAATATTTCATCATAAAAATCCATAGGTTATGGCAGAAGTAATCGAAACAGAAAACAATGAGAAAAAAGGCTTGAATTTTGTAGAGCAGATTGTCAGCGATGACCTCGCGGCAGGTAAAAACGGCGGACGTCTCAATACTCGTTTTCCACCTGAACCCAACGGATATCTGCACATCGGTCATGCCAAAGCCATTTGTATGGATTTCGGTGTCGCCGAGAAATTTGGCGGTACATGCAATCTGCGATTTGACGATACTAATCCTGTAAAGGAAGATGTCGAATATGTTGACTCAATCCGTGAAGATATCCATTGGCTCGGGTTTGACTGGGGTGACCGGGAGTATTATGCTTCAGACTATTTTCCCCAGCTTTTTGACCTGGCGGTGAGACTCATCAAGGAGGGAAAGGCATATGTAGATGATCAGACTTCAGAGCAGATTGCCGCTCAGAAAGGTAGTCCGACAGTTGCCGGTACCGAGAGCCCTTATCGCAACCGTACCCCCGAGGAAAATCTTGATTTGTTTATCAGAATGAACAATGGCGAGTTTGATGAAGGTTCGCGAGTTTTACGTGCAAAAATCGACATGGCATCGTCAAATATGCACTTCCGCGACCCAATTATGTACCGCATCATCAAGCACCCTCACCACCGCACCGGCACGACCTGGAAGGTATATCCGATGTATGATTTCGCTCATGGACAGAGTGACTATTTTGAGGGCGTGACCCACTCGATATGTACGCTTGAGTTTGTGCCTCACCGTCCGCTCTATGACTATTTTGTCGATGAGCTTGCCGACGAAAGCTACCGTCCGCGTCAGATTGAGTTCAACCGACTCAATCTAACCTACACCGTGATGAGTAAGCGCAAACTGCTTCAGCTCGTCAAGGAGGGACTTGTTGCCGGATGGGATGATCCCCGTATGCCGACTATCTCGGGTATGCGCCGACGTGGTTTTACTCCTAAGTCAATCCGTAACTTCATAGAGCGTATCGGTTATACAAAATATGAAGCTCTTAACAGTGTTTCATTGCTTGAATATGCCGTGCGAGAGGATCTTAACGCAACATCAACACGCGCGATGGCTGTAATCAATCCGGTTAAGGTTGTTATCACCAATTACCCCGAGGGACAGGTTGAGACGGTCGAGATGGAAAACAATCCTGAAGACCTTACAGCCGGTACTCACAGCATGCCGTTCTCACGTGAGATTTATATCGAACGTGATGATTTTATGGAAAATCCCCCCAAGAAATTTTTCCGTCTCGCTCCTGGTGGAGAGGTCCGTCTTAAAGGTGCGTACATTATCAAGTGTGAAGATGTCGTCAAGGATGAAAATGGCAATATAGTACAAATCAACTGTACTTATGACCCTGAAAGTCGCAGCGGTCTCCCCGGTGCATCTCGCAAGGTTAAAGGCACGCTTCACTGGGTGTCGGCCAATCATGCTGTTGACGCTACCGTGCGTCTCTACGATCGCCTTTTCAATGTGGAAAATCCGGCTGCCGAGACTGATCGTGACTTCCGCGAGATGCTCAATCCCGATTCGCTGAAGATTGTAGAGGGCGTTAAGGTAGAGCCGTTCATTGCCGAAAATGCTAACCGGGGAACACGATTCCAGTTCCAGCGTATAGGCTATTTCACACCCGACTATGACTCTACACCCGACAATCTGATTTTCAACCGTACGATAGCCCTCAAGGACAGTTGGGAAAAAGAACAGAAGAAATAAATTGATATAAAATATTTAGTAGGAAAGCGACGTCAGACTAGACAAAACCGAGGTTCTGACCGTAGCTTTCTTATTATAAACTGTAACAGCAACAATGGATGAACGCAGTTCGATAGAACAGAATTTACGTGTGTTTAAAAAGAATTTGAGTCAACAACGTTT
>JAIDNJ010000060.1 GCA_029063895.1 Muribaculaceae bacterium
GCACAATATATGTGTTCATTCCATCGGACATGCGTACCAACTATACGCCAGATGACCCCAATCTGGTATCCTTTGCCCGAATCGACAGCTATAAAGATACATGGGCGCCGGGTGCCGACTACAGCGATCTGCTTGCCAAAATAAAAGCCATTGTTCCTTCATCGGCCCGCTCGGCCGGCCCTCAGTTTGAGTTTTACATTCCTGGCCGCGGATACCTCACGTCGCTCGACAGCTTCAAATCAAAACAGGCGGCCAACTCGATGGGCGAATACCTGAAACAGGCCGATACCGTTGATTCAACAAAAAAACAACTGGCCGAGTTACGGCAGCAATATAGTGATGGCAACAAGTCGGCATCAAGCAAAATTCTCGAACTCGAGAAGCGTCTGACACGAGAAACCACAAGACTCAAAAATATGCGTAACAACATAATACGCTTAGAAAGCGAACGATAAACCAATCTACAAATTTAATTATGACATTATTTTTAATCTCTCTTGCAATACTTGTCGGCGGCTACTTTATCTACGGAGCCGTCGTCGAAAAGATATTTGGCGTAGACGGTTCAATACCGACCCCGGCGATTACAAAAAACGACGGAATTGACTTCACTCCGCTCCCCACATGGAAAGTATTCCTCATTCAATTTCTAAACATTGCCGGACTCGGCCCTATCTTTGGTGCTGTAATGGGCATTATGTTTGGTCCTGCCGCTTTTCTTTGGATTGTGTTCGGAACAATCTTTGCCGGTGCTGTCCATGACTTCATTTCAGGAATGATTTCAGTGCGCTCGGGAGGCTTGTCACTGCCCGAGATTGTAGGCCACGAACTTGGCATGACAATCAAACAGGTAATGAGAACAGTATCGATGATACTTCTCATCCTTGTAGGCACGGTATTTGTATTGACACCGGCCGATCTTATCGCCGGAATGACACCCGACTGGATGGACAAAACATTTTGGGTCGCGATTATTTTCCTTTATTACATTCTTGCCACTCTCCTGCCAATCGACAAGCTTATAGGCAATTTATATCCCGTTTTCGGATTCTCACTGCTGTTCATGGCCGTCGGTCTTTTGTGTGTCCTTATTTTTGGTGACGTTACAATACCCGACGGTTTCACCGATGGACTCCACACCCGCTACAAAGGTGATGCAGCCCTCACCCACCCTATTTTCCCGATGATGTTCGTGACAATCGCCTGTGGTGCTATCTCGGGCTTCCATGCTACCCAGTCGCCACTGATGGCCCGCTGTCTAAAGAACGAGAAGCTCGCCCGACCTGTTTTTTACGGGGCTATGGTCGCCGAGGGAATTGTCGCTCTAATCTGGGCAGCAGCAGCCATCGCCTTTACCAACGGATATGATCAGCTCGCCGAATACATGGCCGCTCACAACAACTCGGCCGGCGCGCTCGTCAGCGAGCTGTCGGTAAGCTGGCTCGGCGCGTTTGGTGGTATCCTGGCAATCATCGGTGTTGTGGCCGCCCCGATCTCAACCGGTGACACAGCTCTGAGAAGCGCACGCCTCATCGCTTCAGACTTCATGAAATTTGATCAGCGCACATTTTGGAAACGTGTCATCATCTCACTCCCCATTTTCGGGCTCTGCTTCCTGCTGATGTTCCTCGACTTCAACATACTGTGGCGCTACTTTGCATGGATCAACCAGACACTTGCCGTATTCACGTTGTGGGCCGTCTCGGTATATCTCGCCCGTAAACACAAAGCCTATATCATCACCCTGATACCGGCGATGTTCATGACAGCGGTGAGTCTCAGCTATATTCTTTTTGCCCCCAACGAAGGATTTGGACTCGACCTTTACATTTCAATCGGCGCCGGATGTGCCCTTGCGGTAGCTCTGATGATTATTTTCTTCATTTACATCAAAAAGCTGAAATCGCCCGACTGTACCCGAAAATTTGACTATTGATGACTGATATACGACAACTTATAGCCGAAAGCAAACGCTATAACCTGCACTCCCACACCGAATTTTGTGACGGGAGGGCGACAATGGAAGCGTTTGCACGCAAAGCTCTCGAACTCGGGTATGACCTCTATGGATTCTCGCCACATTCACCCGTCCCGATCGAGTCGCCCTGCAACATGCACCGCGACAAAGTCGAGCGTTATCTTGCCGAGATTGACCGGTTAAACGCCGAGTATGGCGACCGTTGCCGCTTTCTTGCCGGCATGGAGGTCGACTATCTCGGTAGCCTGTGGGGACCGACAAATGAATATATAGCCGGACTACCGCTTGACTACCGCATAGGATCGGTTCATTTCATACCTACTCCCGACGGTAAACTTGTTGACTGTGACGGAAGCCACGAACGCTTTGCCGGTTATCTTGAGCGATACTTTGAAAACGACCTGCGATATGTAGTTGACCGTTATTTCACCCTCATGACCGAGATGGTCGAGGCCGGCGGCTTTGACATAGTCGGTCACCTTGACAAGATTGCCGATAACGCATCGTCGGTTTCACCGGGTATCGAAGACGAGCCGTGGTTCATTGCCAATGTCAACCGCCTGCTTGATGCCATAATCAGTTCGGGAGTGATTGTTGAGATTAACACAAAAAAATTTGCCCAATACAACCGTCTGTTCCCGTCACCACGTTACTGGAAACGCCTGATTGATGGAGGGACAACACTGATTGTCAACAGCGATGCCCATGTCCCGGCACTCATCGAGGCATCGCGCGATGATGTGATCAAAATGCTTGACAATGTCGCACGTCATCAAGGTTAACATGCGTTTTTTAGCTTTTTTAGATTTGTAACACGCGTTGATTCAGTATAATTTACTAAATTTGCAAATCAAACAAGACCTTGAATAAATTTTGAGACTTTCTCAACGCTATATCATCCCTGTCATCACATTGGCTTTCAGTGTTTTGTCGGTAACTTCGTGCGGTTCGTTAAAAGAATTGTACTCAAACGACCACACCCACGAGCATGAGCATGAACATGCCGATGTTCATTCCCCGGCAAACGACACCGTTGCGATAATCCCCACGGTCGATTATTCAAAAGTAGGAGCACCCGACACTCTATCGATTTTCAAAAATGATGCTGACGAAGAATCGCCGGTTGCAGTTCTGCCCGAAGACTCGGTAGCTCAAACCGACCGCGCCGATATCGACACCGACTCGGTAATCCCTCCGGTTGTCACCCCCGACAAACCCGCCCGGTCACTTATCCGTCGCGAAAAAGTTGACCTTGAAAACGTTGTGACAATATCGTCGACCGACTCCATGATTATGGTCGGTCGTGAAAAAGCCTATGTGTATGGTGACGCCAACGTCGCCTATGACGGATTTACACTCAAAGCCGCTCAAATTGACATGGACCTGAAAGACAACACGGTTCATGCGGTCGGTCGCGTCGATTCAGTCGGTGAACTTCAGGGACGTCCGGTGTTCTCGGACAACGGACAGGAATATGATACCGAGACCATCGACTATAACTTCAAGACTAAGAGAGCTTTCATTACCGATATTATCACCCAACAGGGCGAGGGCTACCTCACCGGCGGCGTATCCAAAAAGATGGAAGACGAGTCATATTATGTCGAGGGTGGTAGATATACGACCTGTGACGACCACGAATGTCCTCACTTCTACCTGCAGATGACCCGTGCCAAAGTAATCCCGGGCAAAAACGTGGTTTCAGGTCCGGCCTATATGGTTCTGGCAGGTCTTCCACTACCGTTGGCCGTGCCGTTTGGTTACTTCCCGTTTACCGACGAATATGCATCGGGTATCATCGTGCCGACCTTTGGCGATGACTACAACCGCGGCTTCTATCTGAGCGACGGCGGTTACTATTTTGCAATCAACGATAATGTAGACCTCGCACTAACCGGCGAAATCTATACCCGCGGTTCATGGGGTCTCAACGCCCAGTCAACCTACAAAAAACGTTATAAATATAACGGTAACTTTCAGGTAAATTACCTCAAAACCATTACCGGTGAAAAATCGGACCCCGACTATTCGACTGCGACAAACTTTCAGGTATTGTGGTCCCACACCCAGGATGCCAAGGCCAATCCAAATATGACGCTGTCGGCCTCGGTCAATTTCTCGACCAGCGGATATTCACGAAACGATCTCAACAGTTATTACGGCTCGGCGTTTACCGAGAACACCAAGAGTTCATCGGTCAACATGACCTACCGTTTTCCCCGCTCAAAATGGTCGCTGTCAACCTCGCTCAACATATCGCAGCGCACCCAGGACTCAACCCTGTCAGTATCGTTCCCCAACATCAACATAACGATGCAGCAGCTCTATCCGTTCAAGCGCAAAAAAGCTGTCGGTGACGAACGTTGGTACGAGAAAATCAGAATATCCTATACCGGTCAGCTCCAAAACTCACTCACGGCCAAACAGGATCAGTTCTTTAAGAAAAGCCTTATCAAGGACTGGCGCAACGGCATGAAACATTCATTGCCAATCTCGGCGACATTCAGTCTTTTCCGCTATTTCAATCTCACTCCGAGCGTAAGTCTCAATGACCGCATGTATACCACCAAAGTGAAACGGCAGTGGGATCCAAACTCATCGGCCGAGGTTTGTGACACGACCTATAGCCTCTATAATGTATGGGACTTCAACGCGTCGGTATCGCTTGACACTAAAATATACGGATTTTTCCAGCCGCTGCCCTTCCTCGGGGATAAGGTCAAGATGATTCGCCACGTGCTCACCCCCTCGATCTCGTTCAGCGGAGCGCCCGACTTCAGTTCGTCGTTCTTTGGATATTACGGTACATATGACCGTCCGATGTCTGACGGCACGACACAACCCTACAAATATTCTATGTTCCCCAACTCGCTTTACGGTGTTCCGGGACAGGGCAAGAGCGGCATAGTGTCGGTTTCGCTGGCCAACAACCTCGAGATGAAAGTCAAAAGCGACAATGACAGTATCGGCGAGAAAAAAATATCACTTATCGAGAACCTGACAGTTTCCCAAAGCTATAACTTTGCTGCCGACTCGCTCAACTGGAGTAACATCAACACCTCCATTTTGTTGAGACTCATGAAAAACTTCAACCTCAACCTGTCGGCCACATGGGATGTCTATACCTATCAGCTCAACTCGTCAGGTAACCCGGTGCGTGTAAACATTCCGCGATGGAAGGCAGGCAAAGGCATCGGACGTCTTGCCAGCACCGGCACGTCGTTCTCCTACACTCTCAACAACGATACATTCAAGAAAAAAGACAATAATAAGAAAAACAACAACTCAAACGACCCGAACAAGAACCCCGACGACCCGTTGGACGACTCAAACAGCCGCAATAATTCACGTCGTCGTGACGGTGAAGACGAAGACTCGTCGAGCGAACTTGATGCCGACGGATACATGCCCTGGTCAGTGCCCTGGAGTCTCTCGCTCAACTATTCGATTAACTACGGTTATGGCGCGTTTGACTACGAAAAGCTCGAATACAAGGGTAAAATCACCCAGAACCTCTCTTTTTCGGGTAACATCAAACCTACCAAAAACTGGAGTCTGGGCTTCTCGGCCAGCTACAATTTTGACACTCACAAAATTGCATATATGAACTGTAACATCGCCCGTGACCTCCACTGCTTCACCATGAGAGCAAGCGTGATTCCCGTGGGTCCCTACAAGTCATATAATTTCCACATCGCCGTCAAGTCATCGCTGCTCAGCGATTTGAAATATGACAAGAGATCTTCGTCGTCCAATGGCATTAATTGGTATTAAAAGGAATATCTTATAACTTTATATCTATCCACCTATGTTTAAATTCAATTTTCCTCTTGCAATGGCATCATCACTGATGATTGTCGGCGCATCGTCGTGTGGTCAGCAGTCAGGCGAAGCCCAGGCCGACATCATCGACAAGCCGACTGAAGTCAAGATTGAAGACCGTCACTATTCGGTCGATGTTCTCGAGGCCTTTGGTCGCGTAACATCTCCGGTCGTTTCACCCGATGGTCAAAAAATCATTTACAGCGTTTCATATGAAAGCGTTGAGCAAAACAAAAGCAACAACGACCTTTACCTGATGAACGCCGACGGTTCGGACAAAAAACGACTCACCCGCACGCCCGGCAGCGAAGGTAATGCAGCATGGATTGACGGCGGTAACAAAATAGCCTACATCGCAGCCAAAGACGGTGTACGCCAAATTTGGGTAATGAACGCCGATGGCACCGGTGCCAAATGTATATCTTCGATTGAAAACGGAGTGGAAGGTTTCAGCTTCTCGCCCGATGAAAAGAAAATCGTCATCATCTCAGAGGTAAAATACCAGCGCACAGCCGAGGACGTTTATCCCGACCTGCCCAAATCGACAGGCCGCATCATCGACGACATGATGTACAAGCACTGGAATGAATGGGTAACAGCAATACCTCATCCCTTCCTTGCCGACTTTGACGGCAACTCAGTTTCAAATGTAGTTGACCTTCTTGTCGACGAACCATATGAGGCTCCTATGAAACCTTTTGGCGGCATCGAGTCACTCGCATGGTCTCCCGACTCTAAAAAACTTGCATACGTATCGCGCAAGAAAACAGGCAAAGAATATTCGCTCTCGACCAATTCTGACATCTACATTTATGATATCGAAAGCGGCTCGACCGTTAACCTGACCGAGGGTAATGGCGGATATGACACCAACCCTGCATACTCGCCCGATGGAAAATATATTGCATGGCTCAGCATGGAGAATGACGGTTATGAAAGCGACAAGAACCGCATCTTCATAGCCGATGTTGCCACCGGTGAAAAAACCGACCTTACTTCAGACTGGGACTATACAGCCACTGAGATCGCATGGAATACCGATTCAAAATCGATTTATTTCATAGCTCCCTATCTTGGTTGCTGCCCCATTTTCTCGGTTCAGCTCGAAAACAAAGAAATCAAGACTGTTGCCGAGGGAACATTTGACTATGCCTCACTCGCGCCTGCCGACGAATCAACACTCGTCACCATGCGTCACTCTATGGTACAACCTAACGAAGTTTACTCGGTTAAAAACGGCGAAATCACCAAACTCACCGATGTCAACGACGAGCTTCTCGCCGCTGTCGACATGCCTACAGTCGTAAACCGTCAGGTTCCCACCACCGACGGCAAGATGATGACTACCTGGGTCGTTTATCCTCCCAAATTTGACGCATCTAAGAAATATCCCGCTATCCTATACTGCCAGGGTGGACCTCAGTCGGCTGTAAGCCAGTTCTTCAGCTACCGCTGGAATGTCGCTCTCATGGCTGCTCAGGGTTATATCGTCATCTGCCCCAACCGTCGCGGTTTGCCCGGCTTCGGTACCGAATGGAATGCTCAGATTTCAAAAGACTACGGCGGTCAAAACATGCGCGACTACCTTTCGGCTGTCGACGACATGAAAAAAGAAGCATATGTTGACGGTGACCACATAGGTGCTGTCGGTGCAAGCTATGGAGGTTTCTCGGTTTACTGGCTTGCCGGACATCATGAAGGCCGCTTTGCATGCCTCATCGCCCATGCCGGAATCTTTAACATGGAAGCTCAGTATCTCGAAACCGAGGAAATGTGGTTTGCCAACTGGGATATGGGTGGCGCTTTCTGGGAAAAAGACAATAAAGCCGCTCAAAATACATTTGCCAACTCACCTCACCGCTTTGTCGACAAATGGACTGCACCGATCCTGATTACCCACGGAGAATATGACTTCCGCATCCTCTCGTCTCAAGGCGAAATGGCTTTCAACGCCGCCCGTCTCAACAACGTGCCTGCCGAAATGCTTATTTTCCCCGACGAGTGTCACTGGATTCAGAAACCTCAGAATGCCGTTCTCTGGCAGCGCGTATTCTTCCGCTGGCTCGACAAATGGCTCAAAGGAGTTGATTACCAAAATGTTCCTCTCTATCAGCCCGCAAAATAATTTTGTGACCCGTATTTAAAAACAATAAGGCGGTGTGGCGACTTTTTACATACTGCCGGAAATATACAAAAGATGGTGTGTCAAAAAAAATGGCACACCATCTTAATAATATAAAAGGCCATATATGTCAAAAAACACTCTCAAAAAAGAACTCGATCTCATGGACCGCGGTCAGCTGGTCGATATTATTCTCGACTTGTATTCAAACCGGCCCGAAGCAAAAGAGTATTTTGAATTTTTCCTTAATCCCGATATTGAGAAACTGCGTGAAAAGGTGATTACTAAAGCTCAGAAAGAACTTATGCGAACCAAGCGCGGCAGTTACAGCCGTATGAGAATCAGTAAAATAAAAGCTCTTGACAAGTATTTTGCCTCTTTTAATCCCGGTCCCGAAGAAGTATTGGACATGAAATTCAGGCTCTTCAACCTATGTGTGCTCCAATCCTATGCGGTCTATTATACTCCGGCCATCAACAAATCGGTGTCGCTCATGATTATCGATTTGATTAAATTTGCCGACAAAGCAGGTCTTTTCACATCGCTTATGACCCGATTGCGCACCTATCTGAGCAATCCATTTCAGGCCGACTCAAGTCTGAAACGGATGATTCGCGATGCACTCACTGATGCAGGCATTGACCTGGCTGTCAACTTGAAAAACGCCTGAATCAGGGCGAGCTACGGTAAAAACAGTGGCAACGGTCACCCTGCCGACGATATATTCACCAACCGAGGTAAACATTCATGGCTTCCGCGACGTTTTAAAATAAAACGTTTCAGACTATGACCACAATACTCAACAAAAATACAGCCATATCAAAGAGTGAACGATATATACTCGGTTTTCTCCACATCCTCGTGCTTGCCGCATCATGTATCATGATTGTATGGATTACCCGGTCCACGCTAAGGAGTATGTCGTTTCTTGTTGACTCGGCTTATCTGAAATTTCAGTTTTGGGTTTGTGTCCTATTCATGATTGATATAGCTGTCGAGTGGTATTATTCACCAAAAAAGTTGAAGTACCTCATAGGTCACTCACTTTTTATCTTAATCAGTATTCCCTATCTTAACATAATCGATTATTTTGGGATTCATTTGCCCGGCGAAGTCATGTATCTGTTAAGATTCGTACCCATGATCAGGGCCGGATATGTGCTCGCCCTTGTTTCAGGCGCTCTGACCGAAAACAGGTCGCTAAGTATTTTCTGGGTCTACATGATATGGGTTATCGCATCAATTTATATTGGAGCGCTCCTGTTTTTTGTCGAGGAGCACTTTATCAATCCTCAAGTCGACACAATATGGACAAGCCTGTGGTGGGCCGCTCTCGACATGACTACTGTCGGCAGTAACATCAACGCGATGACCGCGACCGGAAAAACAATCGCCGTCATTTTGTCGGCCGAAGGCCTTATGCTGTTCCCGGTGTTCACTGTATATGTAACCAACGCCGTTATCAAAAAGGACAATACCGAAGAGGAAAAAATCGAGCAGGCCACCCAAAGCTGATTGCAGCATTTTTTGAACCGGGTATATCCTCCCGGGAGTTGAGGGTTTGACAAGTTTTTAGTAACTTTGCAAAAAACTCACTCTAAAATGACAACGACCGATAAATTTACTTGTAGACAACTTGCACATCTTCTTCAGGCCTACGGTGTGAAGAAAGCCGTTTTATCTCCAGGTACACGTGATACCCCTATCATTATGGCTCTCAATCGTTCGGAAAACATCACCTGCAGCGTGGTCATAGATGAACGATCGGCGGCTTTTACAGCTTTAGGGATGGCTACGGTTTCGGGTGAGCCGGTGGCTATTGTATGTACCTCAGGAACAGCACCACTTAATTTTGCACCGGCTATTGCCGAGGCTTTTTACCGAAACATTCCGTTAATCGTCGTTACAGCCGATCGTCCAGCCCAATGGATTGATCAGGATGACAGTCAAACTATACATCAGCCCGGAATTTATACAAATTACATAAAGAAACAATACACCCTTCCCGACAATCCCGCCGACAAAGAGTTGCGATGGATGGTCAACCGGTGTCTTAATGAAGGATTACAGGCCGCAGTCTCCTCTCCCGCCGGACCGGTCCATTTCAATATCGAGATTGGCGAACCCATATCATCTCAGGCCGAAGTAGATGAGACCGAAGACGTTCGTGTAATCAGTCTTATATCGCCCGAACCCGACATGTCGACATCGGCCTCTCGTGCATTAGGTCGAGAACTCGCGCCCCAAAAAGTATTGATTGTCGGTGGATTTCATCGACCCGATTCACGCCTGAGCCGCGCCATTTCACGTTTGGCCGCCATCCCCAATATCGCCGTCATTACCGAAGCGACCGCCAATATACGCCCCGCACATTCAATAGTCACAGCTGTCGACCCTACACTGTTGTGCGCCGACAAAGAACAGCTTCACCCCGATGTTGTCATATCATTCGGAGGGTCGATTGTTTCACGTAATCTTAAAGAAACGATCCGTCAATGGAATGTACCCCACTGGTATGTAGGACGGTCGGAACATCTTACAGACTGCTTCATGGGCCTGTCGCGTGTTTTTGATATGGATGCCCCGTTGTTTTTCGCACGTATGGCATCGGCAATGCAACCTTTTGCCGCTTCTAAGTCAATTTATCGGGACCAATGGCTCGCAACCCAGGCCAAAGCACTCGACCTTACAAATAATTTTGATGCTCAATGGAGTGACATGGCAGCAGTCAGTCAGGTTGCACGTAAATTACCGCGCCAATGCAATCTGTCGGTTTCAAACGGCATGACACTGAGACACCTGTTGGCAACACCACCCGATGTTCACCGCCTCGACTGTAACCGCGGGGTCAGCGGCATTGACGGCTCTACATCGACCGCGATCGGAGCATCGGCTGTCTATCCCGATACAACAATATTTATTACCGGAGACATGTCGGCCCAGTATGACATGGGTGCGCTTGCATCGGCACTCGTGTCGCCGCGCTTCAAAATGATTGTTGTCAATAACGGAGAAGGCAACATATTCCGCATCATCAAGACTACCCGGTCGTTACCCGAGCTCGACCGCTATATGGCTGCCCATGTCAATTTACCGTTAAAAGAGATTGGCACGGCCTACGGGTTTAAAGTTTTTGAAGCATCGTCAACCGAGGAACTTGACCGCACATTCGGCCGTTTCATCGCTGAAAAAGATAAACCGGCAATCTTGATCTTAAAGACCGATCCCGAACAATCGGCAGCCGAATATCGCCGCTACATAAGGCACCTGAGAACCAACACAGTTAACTAACGATTAAATCACAATAAATCATGTCACAGAAAATTGAATGGAAAACCATAAAGGAATATGAAGATATTCTGTTCCAGTTTCACGAAGGTATAGCAAAAATCACTATAAACCGCCCGGAAGTTTATAACGCATTCCGTCCTCAGACAAATTTTGAAATGCTCGACGCCATGGCCTATTGCCGCGAAACACCTGAAGTCGGTGTCGTTGTCCTTACCGGTACAGGGGACAAAGCGTTCTGCTCGGGAGGTGACCAGCGCGTCAAGGGCGTCGGCGGTTACATAGACTCCAACGGTGTGCCCCGTCTAAACGTACTTGACCTTCACAAAGCAATCCGTTCCATTCCAAAACCTGTAATCGCTATGGTCAACGGTTATGCAATCGGTGGCGGTAATGTGCTTCAAGTTGTTTGTGACCTCACAATCGCAAGCGAAAACGCGCGCTTTGGTCAAACAGGTCCCAAAGTCGGCAGCTTTGATGCCGGATTCGGGTCTTCTTATCTTGCCCGCTGTGTAGGTCAGAAAAAAGCACGCGAAATTTGGTTCCTTTGCCGCCAGTACACCGCTCAGGAAGCCCTCGAGATGGGTATGATCAACAAAGTCGTTCCCCTCGATCAACTCGAAGCCGAGACTGTCGACTGGTGCAAGACAATCCTGAGCCGCAGCCCAATGGCAATACGCATGATCAAACGCGCCCTCAACGCCGAACTCGACGGTCAGCGCGGCATGATGGAATTTGCCGGCGATGCCACCTTGATGTACTACCTCATGGCCGAAGCTCAGGAAGGCAAGAATGCATTCCTTGAGAAACGTGACCCCGACTTCGGACAATTTACCAAATTTCCCGGTTAATGTTTAAAGCCCGACTTGTCCCCTACCGCCTCCGATTCAAGGAGGCGGCTACAACGTCGCGCTCGACAATGCTCGATAAGGAAACTTTCTTTATCGAGTTAACCGACACATCCAATTCCCAAAGACGAGGCGTGGGCGAGATTCCCATTTTCCGTGGACTCAGCGCCGAGGATACGCCCGATTTCACCTCAACACTTCAACAGTTTTGCAGTGACTTTTCACTCGACTCCGTGCCTGACCTGAGCTGTGTAAAATTTGGAGTCGAGAGTGCGATGGCCGACATGGCGATCCGAACCAATCCAATAACCGAACCTTTCAGTTATCAAATCAACGGACTGATTTGGATGGGGAACAAAGATGAGATGTTCCGACGCATATGCACCAAACTTGATGACGGTTTCAAATGCCTGAAATTGAAAATCGGGGGAATCGACTTTGAAAACGAGATAGACCTTTTACGATTCATCAGGTCAAAGTTCTCTCCCGATACTCTCGAACTTAGACTCGATGCCAACGGGTCATTCTTGCCTTCAAACGCATTAGAACGCCTTAAAAGACTCTCCCGGTATGGAATACATTCAATCGAGCAACCCATAAAACAGGGTCAAACGGTCGAAATGGCTCGGATTGTAGCTTCATCGCCTATAGCGATAGCCCTCGACGAGGAATTAATCGGTACATGGACCGATGCCGGGCGAATCAATATTTTAGACACAATAAAGCCTCATTACATCATACTCAAGCCATCGCTCTGCGGTGGATTTGAGTCGGCCGACAAATGGATTTCACTTGCGACTGAACGCAATATCGGCTGGTGGGCGACATCGGCCCTAGAATCAAACGTAGGCCTGACTGCAATCGCCCTATGGCTTAGACAATACAACGTGACAATGCCTCAAGGACTTGGTACCGGAGCACTCTATACCAACAATGTCGCCTCTCCTCTGAGACTTGAAGGAGAACGTCTCATTTTTGACCCCACATTGCCGTTACCCGATATACCCGCAATATGAATCTCGTTGAATCGACACCGGCTACCGAGCGTTTTCTTGAACAGTGGAATGATGGAAACGACTACATCACAGCCCACACTTCAGGGTCGACCGGAAAGCCTAAAGGAATAAGACTCCTGAAAAGCGACATGCTTGTGTCGGCAAGTGCGACATGCAGTTTTTTCGGTATAACGGGTGATTCAATGCTGGTTTGCCCTCTTTCGGCCGACTATATCGCCGGAAAAATGATGATTGTGCGTGCCATCAGTAGCGGGGCGACTCTTGCGATGACCAATCCCTCCAACCGCCCCGACCTCACCCGTTTTGGCAATATTGACCTCCTTCCCGTCGTGCCATCCCAAATCGAGGGAATCCTCGCTGACCGTACCAATATTGACCGCATCGGAAATCTTCTTGTCGGTGGTGGCAAAACCGCTGAGGGCGCCGAAATCTTGCTGAATGAATCAGGTATCCCTTCCTGGGCATCCTATGGTATGACCGAGACATGCAGCCATGTGGCGGTGCGACCTCTGGGCAATCCATCATCGCCCTACACTGCTCTGCCCGGAATAATCTTTGACACCGACACTGACAACTGTCTGAAAATTATCTCTGAGAACTTTTCGTGGAATGTCATGCAGACAAACGATATCATCGACCTCATCGACAACCGGTCATTCAGATGGCTTGGACGACGCGACAATGTCATCAACTCGGGTGGTATCAAAATTATACCCGAGACAGTCGAGCAAAAAATAGCCGATCTCATTGACCGCCCGTTTTACATAACCGGAGCCCCCGACCCGAAATGGGGCGAAAAAGTAATACTGTTTATCGAATCCCGATGTCAGATTGACACCGTTCGACTCGCCGATGCTATCTCTCATGCTGTTCTCCCGCATGAGCGTCCTAAAGAAATTATTACGGTTGAGCGTTTTGAACGTACCCTGTCCGATAAAATCAAGCGCAAAATCATCACGAGCTGACCGTTTTTTCATAACTTTGCAAAATAATTAAGATAACGCCCGATGTCAGACAACTCTTTACTTTCAAGGCTCGACGGTATCGAAGCCCGGTTTGCCGAAGTCGCCACGCTGGTTACCGACCCCGAGGTAATCAGCGACATGAAACGCTACGTCAAACTCACCAAAGAATATAAGGAACTCGAAAAACTCGTCGAAACCACACGACAATACAAAAACACTCTCGGCAATGTTGAGGAAGCACGCATGCTGCTCGAAACCGAGAATGACCCCGAAATGAAAGCGATGGCCCGCGAACAACTCGACACGGCCAACGCCGAGCTGCCTCGTCTTGAAGAGGAAATAAAACTGCTGCTCATCCCGGCCGACCCCGAGGACGCCAAAAACGCAATCGTCGAGATTCGCGGAGGTACCGGAGGTGATGAAGCCGCTATTTTTGCCGGAGACTTGTTCAAAATGTACTCGCGCTACTGCGAGTCAAAAGGATGGACAGTGTCGGTTACTTCATTTAGCGAGGGCGCAGCCGGCGGCTACAAGGAAATCGTTTTTGCTGTTTCGGGCGACAATGTGTATGGTACGCTCAAATATGAAAGCGGCGTTCACCGCGTACAACGAGTACCCGCGACCGAAACGCAAGGGCGTGTCCACACCTCGGCGGCCACTGTCGCCGTGCTCCCCGAAGCCGAGGAATTTGATGTCGAAATCAACGAGGGCGAAATCAAATGGGATACATTCCGTAGCGGCGGTGCCGGCGGCCAGAATGTCAACAAAGTCGAATCGGGTGTGCGTCTCCGCTACATGTGGCGCAATCCCGTCACCGGAACAACCGAGGAAATTCTCATCGAGTGTACCGAGACCCGCGACCAGCCCAAAAACAAGGAACGTGCCCTGAGCCGCCTGCGCACGTTTATCTATGACCGCGAGCACCAAAAATATATGGACGACATCGCCTCGCGACGTAAAACAATGGTATCAACCGGAGACCGATCGGCCAAAATCCGAACCTACAACTACCCGCAGGGACGCATCACCGACCATCGCATCAACTACACCATCTATAATCTCCAGGCATTTGTCGACGGCGACATTCAGGACTGCATAGACCAACTTATCATCGCCGAAAATGCCGAAAAACTAAAAGAGGCTCAACTTTAATTTGATTATAATTATACAAAAAACTATACATCTATGACACGTAAAGAACTTGTTGAACAAATTATGAAAAAACGCTCGTTTCTTTGTGTTGGTCTGGACACCGACATCAAGAAAATTCCCGAGCATCTTCTCGACACCGAAGACCCCATCTTTGAATTCAACAAAGCCATCATCGACGCTACAGCCCCCTGGTGTGTAGCCTATAAACCAAACCTCGCTTTCTATGAGGCACTCGGAGCCAAAGGTCAGCTTGCTCTCGAAAAGACCGTTGCCTATCTCAAGAAAAACTATCCCGAGCAATTCATCATAGCCGATGCCAAACGCGGTGACATCGGTAATACATCAAAACTTTATGCCCGCTCTTTCTTTGAGTACCTTGACGTTGATGCCGTTACCGTCGCTCCCTACATGGGCGAGGACAGCGTGACTCCGTTCCTTGGCTACGAAGGCAAGTGGGTCATACTGCTTGCGCTCACCTCAAACAAAGGCAGCCACGACTTCCAGCTTATCCGCGATGAAAACGGCAACCGTCTTTTTGAGAACGTTATCAAAAAATCTCAGGAATGGGCATCGCCTGATGAAATGATGTATGTTGTCGGTGCCACACAAGGTCAGATGTTTGAGGATATCCGCCGGGTTGCTCCAAAAAGTTTCCTTCTTGTTCCCGGTGTCGGAGCCCAAGGCGGTAGCCTCGAGGAAGTTTGCCGCTACGGCATGATTGACGACTGCGGTCTGCTCGTCAACTCATCGCGCGGCATCATCTATGCCTCAACCGGCCGCGACTTTGCCGAAGTAGCCGGCGCCGAAGCTAAAAAGCTCCGCGACCAAATGGACGGCTTGCTGAAATAAAACAGTCAACATAACCTATATTATGGCGGTGTGTCAAGTTTTTGACATACCGCCATAAATTTATCAATATTTTGTTTTCATATACATCAAGCAAAATGACTGACAATTTTTAGAAACAGTAATTATGCTTGAAGATACATATTCTACCTGGCTCAATCAAAGAATTCATAAATCAAATAGAATAGCGAACAAAGCTGCTTTCTGAAGTGTTTGAATTAAGAATCATCACATCTACCGAAATATGAAAATTGGCTTCTTCGTACCTTGCTACATAGATGCAATAGCACCTCAGGCTGCGATTTCTTCTTTTAAACTTCTGCGGAGGCTCGGATTAAATCCCGAGTTTATTGAATCAGCCTCATGCTGTGGCCTACCGATGAAAGACATGGGTTATACTCACACGGCTTGCAAAGTCGAAAGCTCAGCCGCATCGCATATGGCCGGCTTTGATCATATCGTGATGCCATCGGGTATATGTGCCGATCAGTTCAGAAATCATTTTGTAGATTTACCTCAGACTCCCGAAATTGAGCATATACGCCAATCGGCTGTAGATCTGGTTACCTTTCTGCACGACATTGTCAAAGTTGATTCGCTACCATGGGCTTCATTCCCTCACCGAGTGGCGCTTCACAACGGCTGTCATTCCCTTCGCTATCTCAACGAAGCCCGTCCTACCGAGCTTATGATTCCTGATTTCTCCAAAACCGAAGCACTGTTAAGTTTGGTTGACGGAATAGAGGTAGGCTATGCCACCCGTCGCGATGAATGTTGTGGCTTCGGCGGCACGTTTGCCATCTGGGATAAAAGCTGCTCGGGACAGCAAGGTCTTGACAAGGTGAACGATTATGCCCGCAACGGATTCCATTATGTCACGTCACAGGATATGTCTTGCCTTCTGCATCAATCTTGCGTGGCACGAAAGTTTGGCTTAGATATTAAATTTTATTATATCGCCGAAATTCTCAACGGCGACGCAAAGTGAACACTCCTATGAGCAAACAGGTCAATCAGGTAAAGCTCGGCGCCGAATTCATAGCCGATACTCCCCATCGTGAGAGCAACGACCGTTGCCTATGGGCAGCGCGTATGCGTCGCGACAAAGTAGCATCCACTCTCCCCGAATGGGAAGAGATGCGCAACATAGCATCTGAGATTAAAGAGCACTCGCTGTCCCATCTCGATGAGTATCTGGTACAGTTTGAAGAAAACCTCACTGCCCGCGGCATCAAAGTACATTGGGCCGAAACAGCGTGTGATCATAACGATATCGTGCTTGACATTCTTCGTTCTCATCAAGTAGCCTCACTTACAAAAGGGAAGTCCATGACTATGGATGAGTGCGGCATGCGCGAGTATCTTGAAAAGAACGGGATAGAAGTCAATGAGTCGGATTTGGGCGAGCGCATCCAGCAGCTCGACAATCAGCGCGACAGCCATATCGTGATGCCGGCGATTCATAAACTCCGTACCGACGTAGCCCGCATATTTGCCAAAAAACTCGGATCAGATCCTTCTAACGATGATCCGACCTATCTCAATAGTGTGATGCGTGCCGATATGCGTAAACGCTACATAAAGGCCGACGCCGGAATGATCGGTTGCAACTATGCCGTGGCCGAGACCGGTACGGTTGTGATGTGTTCAAACGAGGGCGACGTTGATATATGTGCAACTGTTCCTCCGCTGCTGATCATCACTATCGGTATTGAGAAGGTTATTCCTACTCAGGCCGACCTTCCTCTGTTCATAAGGTTGCTTTCTCGAAGCTCGTTGGGTTACGATATCACCCAGTATACATCACACATCTCGGCACCGGCACCGGGACAGGAAATACACGTCGTCATGCTCGACAACGGACGCTCGGAACGTCTCGGCCAGTCATATTGGGAGGTGCTTAAATGTATGCGTTGCGGCACCTGTATGAACACATGTCCTGTGTTCCGACGCACATCGGGCATATCATATGATGCCAACTATATGGGCCCGCTCGGCCTGGCTCTCATGCCGTCATACGATTTACATCGCTATGCCCGTCTACCTTTCTCCTGCACCCATTGTGGCTCGTGTGGTGACGTGTGTCCGGTTAAGGTGCCGCTCCCTCAACTCATATTTTATTGGCGTCAGGTGGTAGTGGAGAATCGTCAAGCCTTGTTTACCCACACTCTTGAAGAAGGGTTGATGGGTGAGGTGCTCAAGAGCTCGACCAATCTCAAGCATGCCGAACGATTAGGATTATGGGCTTTGCGTCATACGCCCGCGGCTATCGCCGAGAGCGGCATAAATCCTTGGGCTGAATGGCACAGCAATCCGGAGGCTCCGGAACAGACATTCCGCCAATGGTTCAAGGAGAATCAGGGGAACAATGAAGATAACAAAGATTAATGAGAGCCCGCTATGAATACAGAAAACAAGACCCTTACCACACGTGACCGCATATTGGCACGTGTCCGCGCAAACCGTCCCAAATCATATAAGCATCCCGAAATTCCGGTCTACCCTATCGCCGGGGACAGGATCGAAAACTTCATCAGCCACGTTGAGGGGTTTGATGGAAAAGTTATCACTGCAGGCTCGCGAAGCGAGGCTTTGTCATGGCTTAAAGAAAACCTCGTGCCATCTCCATCTAATCTTGTATATAGCTCGGTGGAGGGTTATATCGGTAACGTGACATCGGATTCAATTAAGAAACCGGCCGATGCGGAGCAATTAAGCGCATGTGTCGGTGAAGGTATTTTAGGAATCGGCGAGACCGGGAGTGTGCTTGTTGAACCGGAGTCTTTCGGACAAATGGCAAATGCCCTTCTTACTTCAAACCTCTATTTGTTACTCGATAAGAGCAAGATAACCGACGGCCTTCAGAATGCATACGCACAGATGGATCTATCAAAAATACAGTATTCATCACTCTTCTCCGGCCCGTCGGCCACAGCCGACATCGAGGCTGTTCACATCACAGGCGCACAAGGTCCGGTTTCACTCACCGTGTTGCTGTACTGATCAAGACGGCAGCGGTGTGTCAAAATTGGCATTATGTATCATATTCCCTATTTTGACACACTCACATTAGTATTCGTAAACTATATGAATATAGTTGGCACGAAAATTTCCCCGGTCATGAAACCGGGTCAAGTCTTGATATGAACTTTTGGAAAAGGGGATCGGTTTCCAAGAGTTGTCGATTACCTACAACAATGAGGTGGCTACGTGCTCGCGTAATAGCGACATTAAGTTTTCTATCGACCGTGTGGCCATTATCGACAAAGCGTGACGAAGTGAGAAAACTCATTTGATGGAGATGGCGCAGCGTGAAACCATAGATGATATAGTCGCGTTGACTTCCTTGAAAACGCTCTACGGTATCAACGGTTATCTGGTTAAGCCGGTCGATACCAAGAGCGTGAATACACTGTTTCACGGCCGAAATCTGGGACCGGTATGGTACTATGACACCAAGCGTCGTTGCCGCATCAAAACCATCACCGACACGACGATAAATCTCAGCAGCAAAATCGGCTATTACATGAGCCTCGGCATAGCAAGCATTTGAGCCGGGATGGTCCTCGGCACTGTTACTGTAGACATCTACAAAAATCAATCGGCTGCTGTTCAACGCCTTTCCATAGTCAGTCGATGAATTAACCGGTGGGATGTCATTGACCTGATGAGGCAACGGAACTATTCCAAGCTTCCCCCCGTAAAAAAATTCCGAAGCGAGGTCTGAAATCACGGAGTGCATACGCCCCTGGCGTTCGAGAAAATATACCGTCTCCTGACGATATGTTCCATCGGGGTTTCGTTGCAGTTCAAGCATACGCTCAAAAAACGACGACCGGCAGTCGGTAAGACCAATCTTGTGCAATTCTTTATCATTAACCATCGACCGCTCGACCGGCTGAAGCACAACGGCCGGGAGCTGACATTGATCACCGATAAATATAAATTTGGATACTGCCGGTTTGCCATCATGAGTCATAGCTGACAGCAGCCCTGACATATGAGGTTCAAGAATTTGAGAAGCTTCGTCAATAATAGCAAGGTCAAAACCACGGAAAGAAAAAAGTGTCGACGCTGCCGATGACAAAGCCTGTATTGTCCCGACAACTACCGACGTCGATAATACCAGTTCTTTTACTTCCCTGATATTACTACACGATTCAAGACGGCTTTCAAGTAAATGAGACCGGTATTCGGGTGCGCATCCAAGCGATGACCCGATACGGATATAATCAATCGCCTCATCGTCGAGTCGTGCACATATCTCATCGACAGCACGGTTTGTATAAGCGCCTGCAATTACCGACGCTCCGTGTAAACGGTGCTCATTCAATATATTCATCAGTCCGTGAGAAGTCTTTCCTGCTCCCGGGGGCCCGATTACAAGAAAAATATCACGGGCCTGCAACGCTCTCCCGACTAGTATATTGAAATCGCCATAGTTCCCTTTAAGTTTCAAATCATTGTCGGCTCCGGGTTTACGCCGCCCAATGATAAGTTCACGACGCTCACTTGTTGTCGACAGCAATGAATAAACCCCGCGATAGAGCTGCCTGTATGAGCTGTCGAGAAAGTCATGTTCTATCGCCCACAGACGATGGCGTGCAAAAATATTACGATTGGACTGGGTGGCTCTCAGTGACAATACAATAGATTCATTGTCGATTGACTGTACCGATGCACGGATGACTATTGACTGTCTTACGTCGGGCAAATGCCCCTCGCGATAGGAATAGAGTACTACGATATCTCCACGTCGGAAATTTGATGCCGTCATAGCGTCCCGTCCATCATTATCAAAATAAAGCCTCACGGTCTCAATCGGTTTATCACCGTCGCCATCAACTTCGAGCATCAGCCCGTCACAAAGGTCTCCGGCAAGTTTCTTTTCACCGGGGGGCACACTCCATGCAGCCGAAAATCCGGCCGAATAAGTTTCGCCGTTAAATCCGGTTTTGGCATAGGAGTGTTCCATTGCCACAAACTTTAACATACGCTCGACATAACGCATAGCGAGCGCATCGGCACTGACTGCAGGCGCAAGAACCGAGTTAAGCCGCGGCTTTAAATATCGGTCCCATAGCACACCCGAGCAGTTACCGGTGTTCAGTTTATCGGGCGTAAGCGTTTTTACAATCTCAAAGCCCTTACCGGCCGCACATTCACGCTCGAGATGTGTTATTTCGTTGCGGAGTCTCAACGCTTTCAAAAGTAACTGAGGTGCTCCCGATGTTCTTACCAACGGAACAGGATATTTTGAATATAACAGAAATGATGACAGCTTTTTCCCTTTAATGTCAAAGCCATAATGGAGTATGGACTGATATAGTAATAGCTGAACGAAATGGGGCGTTGCCGCTCGTGCCGCTCCATGTGGGTCGCTACCCCAGGCTCCTTTCCCCGATTTTTGCTCAACCAGTATAGCAAAATTGGTTTGCAACATGTCCATACGCCCCTGCAGTCCCAGCGTCTCGGAGAAAAACGAGGGTTCGAGAATCATAAGAGACCGATCAAATCCGTCGACAGCCTCAAGCCCCGTCCCCACGGCACGCTCGATATTGGCAAGCTGCTGTCGTGCCTCGGCATGAAAAGACTCATCGATCTCGTCACAGGCAGCAATCCGCAGAGCTGCGGTCGAAAAAAAACGTTTGACCGCCTCACGATAATCAACCGGTTTACCCGATCTGTTGTTAACGACCATATCGAGCAGTTGGCCGGCAAACAAACCGAGCAAAATCGGTCGTGAAATCTTTTCAGGAGCAAGTTTATCGAGAAGACCGACCAAAGCCGACTCTCCATAAGGGGCAAAGCACTCGGCCACCGACGATATGTCGACCAGATGATCAGGCTCATATATTATCAGTGCCGGTGTATATGAATCATCTTTACCGGTTGTAGGGTTTACAAGGTTATATTGATCACCGGGCCTGGCAAAATCAAGCAGATAAGTAAAATCAACCATGTTGTCGCCTTCACCCCTGAGATTGACTGTTGCCGGGGTCATGGCTCCATCATCAATGCGGCCAATAAAACGTTGACCGTCGATGCTGTCAAGTATAAATCTGAGCGAACGCGACAAAGTGAGTCCCGTTACTGGCAGAACTGGGCGCCCGGGCAAGCGTGCCGATATATAATCGGGGACAGGGCGCGTACTCAGAATTTCAATCCAGCGCGCCAGAGCAGCAATGTCATCAAGATGGCCTCCGTCGGGAAACAGTTGACGGTCACCCGAGTCGTCAAGACGCGACAATCGGTAACGCAACGAGTGAATCCGGACAGCGTCACGCTGTGTCACCCTCTTGTCGCCAAGCTTTTTAAGCAAAAAGTCGACACGCGGCAATATACCCGAAAAAGCCATTTCAAAACGTCGGGTTGCCATATCGGTGACACGGTTGAAGATCTGCCTTATGCCTGAATAGATATCCCTGGGGTTATCCCGGCTGTCAATCATCTTGTCAAGCTGCCGATAGAGCTCGTCGGCAAGATCAGGCTCGATATATGTTAAGTTCTCAGTCATTTCCGTGACTTACGTTTTGGAGATGCAAGAACCGGGATAGTGTCGGGAGCTTCAATCAAACCTTCCTTTATCATCATGGCCGAGTCGGCCGGAGTCAGCTCTTCATAGCCGGTGTCGATAGTTCCGGCCGGATTCCTGCGGTCTAGATGAAGTGATGCGCGTGCCGAACGACGGAATACATTCTCGATTTGATTAACAAGATTGATGCGCGTAGTATCGGCGATATACACACTCCGGGCAATATTCTCATTCTTGAACTTGGCACCACCGAGTCTTATTTTCAAATTGTCAATATTACCCTTGATATTGATACCGAACTTGAACGGCAGCGGTGATTTCAACACTGACACATGGTAATCGAGATTCATATTCATGTCGTTGGATCCCATTACACCGAGACGGTAACGGTCAATATTGAAAATAAACGGGAAAATCTCCAGACGTGAATTTTCAACTACCATCTCGACACTCATGCTGTCAATCATGTTGTGTTTCTTATCCTTGAACATGAGCCATTTTGAGAGCGACTTGAATGTATCGGCATCGAGCAATACAAGACTGTCGCCGTTAAGCTTGATAGCGGCGTGGAGAGTCGGGATGTCAAAATTCATCATCGAGTCGATGCGCGACGTGGCTGCAATATCGGCATTGATAATTCCACTGAAGTCTTTGAGCACCGGTGCGAGCGAGTCAATTGCCGGAACAAGATTCATCATTTTCCCAATATGGAAATTATTAATCTTCATACCGAGTCCAAACTCTATATCCTTTTTATCAGGAGCCGAGTAAAGTGCCGAGATATCAATAGAACCGAGTTCGGTACGTGCCGTCAGATTTCTGAGATTAATCGCATTGTTGGCTATCAGAACAGCACCGGTAAAATCATGAAGTATCAAATCGGTATAAATCACATTCCGGGCCATGATGCGCAAAGTAGCCGCCAGATTTGACGGGACGACAAATGCCTTATGCTCGGCATTGTCAGGTATCTCATAATCGGCATTATTTTCAATATTGACAAGGTCGGGCATATCATCGTCGGGAGCCCCCACAGCGTCGGTGATGAGCAACCGGCTTATTTTGTTGATATCGATTGTATCAGAAGCGACATCAAAGTCAATTTTAATCGTATTGTTACGTTTGCGTGTGAGCGCTCGTCTCAGGTTGGAGACGACTCCCGAAATATTAAAATCGGAGTTACCCATCTTGTAATACAGGTCAGAGAGGATAATACTGTCGGAGTTAAAACGTAAGTCGACATTCCTGATGCGGTTTGACACCGGCAGCGAGCTGAGACGGAAACGACCGTTTTGAGCCTTTATGGATCCATGTAAATTCCAACGGCTCAGCAACACCTTCAATCCCGAGTCAACTTCAAGGTCAAGATTTGCAGTAGTGTCGATGTTCTGTGTCACCACTTTTCGTTGACGCCTGTTGATTCGGGTCGAGTCACCAATCTGACGGCCTGCTCCGCTTCGCGATTTTCTCAAGTTCATCGACAAGTCAAAGTGACCTCCCGTCAAAGCAGCCAAGTCACGGTTTCTCGCTCCCGACATGCGCCCTGCATCAAAAACAAGCGACAGCAACGGGTCTTTCGCGTTACCTTCATATCGGGTTACTGATGCCCGACAGTTGATATCAGTGAGTCTTATCCGTAGTGAATCGGACGTATCATTGATTCGTACCGATTTGAAACCTATAACACCGCCAAACGGGACAACCGTTGACGAATCGCGGCGACCGGAAGTGACACGCGTGCCAACTCCCCCCTTTATGTCATTTACTATAACCGTTACAGGACCTGTCACAAAATTAACCGAGTCACACAATAATGAAACTGTCAGCAACGAGTCGACCATAGGACGCGAATCGGACACGAACTTATTGTTTGTTCCGAATTTGAGGCATGAGTGGTCAGTGGCAGCTGACATCACCGAGTCAAGCGAGAGAAAACTGAAATTATCCAAATCAATGTCGCCTTTAACCTTAAGCCGATGGAACCGGTTGGCAGTGAGATAGCTTGCGCGCATTTTCACAGCCAGCTCGGCCGAGACACGACCACCCAGCGATGACGCAAACCGTTGCCAGGCATGGCGTGGAAGCATGTCAAGGTCAAACGTTGCGTCAAGTCGTCCGTCAATCATCGGGTCCGATATCAAATTTGTAGCCGTTCCCTTCAAATTGACATCCATCACACGTCCGTCAATTTTCAATTTGTTAATATCGACCACCGACTTATCAAGATCCTGCCCGTCAAGGTCATAATCAACATCGGCAATCACACTGTTGAATTTGAGACCGTTGTAATAAAATCGGCAATCGGGAACTATGATTTTTCCTTTGACCGAAGGTATAAAGTTAACCGTGTCTCCCACGACATAGGGCGCGGTTAACTCCCCGGTCAAATCAATTTTCATATCAGTGTCAAGTGTCTCAAACATTTTCTGATTGATAGCCGGCAAACGCTTCACGATATAGGCCGGAGCAATTTCGTGCAGTTTGAAATCAAGATCCTTGACAACTATCGTGTCGCCCACATTAAGGATCGTATTAAAATCGACATTCAACGAATCAAATCCGACCTTGAAGCTTTTTAGAATCACAGCCTCGGGGTATTCAGGATTCCATTTTATAGAGCCATCAACCGCGACATGGAGTGAATCAAGGTTTACATTTCCGAGCAACGGCGTTTTCCCGGCGCCTCTGATTGTCAGTTTATAATCGGGAGCACTGTTACCGGCAAGGTCGACGGTCTTGATATCGACCGAAAGGTCAATAGAGTCAGACAATGACCTGAACCGTATAGGCGAGGCATCAACGATAGCAAACCTATTGATTGAAACAGGCGGGATATCGGTTTTATCGGTTGAATCATCGGCCGGGTCGGTCTTAAAAATATCAAAATTGTTGTGCCCCTCATCGGCAATCAAAATGTTGAGACGTGTATTCTCAATTATAACATCATATAAAGTTATACGCCCCAACATAAGGTCTGACACATTGATTCCTCCGTGAAAACGACCTATAAACAAAAGCGAATCGGTGTCGGCCGGTAACTTGGACTTGACTGAATCTGGAGCCTCGGCAAGCGAGTGGCTTATCACGCCCAGCGAGTCAACATCGACCGTCATTTTGGGGAACGTATGCCAAAAAGTCAGTTCAACCCGTCCAACCTTCATATGACCGTCAATCATTTCGTTTACACGGCTCTCGACAATCGGAGTCAGGCGTTCGGGTGTCAAAATCCAAACTATAAGCGACGACACGACAATGAGCAGTATAATGACGCTCACAACCGACCAACCGGCTATTTTCAGTATTTTAACCCAGAGCGGTTTCTTTTTATTTTCGGTTGTCTCACTCATCGGCAGGCATGTTTTGAGGTCTTGTAGTTATATGGAAACAGCCTTGCTTACGCTCATATTTCACATAGCAACGGCCTTGAGCACGGAAATCGGCAAGAATCTCGCCGAGCAAATTTTTCAAGTCCTCCTGAGTTCTCGGAATATTTACCGAATCACATATAAATTTGGCATAACTGATGTCGAAAGTCGTTCCGAAAAGATGGGCCGACGAGTCGGTCGCATTTCTGTTCCGTCGACGGAGTTTTACCACCGTAGCCGGCGTGCGCAACAAACTCGTGACCTTGATACGGTAAAAGCCACCTCCGCGGGCATTGAGAGTATCGATAAACGTCCGGCCTATGTCATCAATCAGTTGCTCGGCTTCGGCCACAAGATAAGGAAGTGAAAAGTTTAGCTCGTCGACAAAGTAGCTGGCCGAATTTTCAACCTTGACCATCGGACGT
>JAIDNJ010000061.1 GCA_029063895.1 Muribaculaceae bacterium
ATTCAACGCTCTGAAAAAGTACTTCTGGGATCTAAGCACCACCAAAGCGGCCATAGTAACCGGCATCCTAAACAGGGAGAGAGTGATGATTGATAGTTGTCATTTTATATCTGATTTTTTTATTATTGACTTGGTTAAATTTTATCGGGATTTATCATAAATAAAAAAGCCACCGTTTTAAACGATGGCTCATATTGAATTATCAAATTTTCCGTTACATATATGCATGAATTATTGCCATCGCCAATTACTGCCGATGCGCCACCAATACTGGTTGAAATTCATTGCACTGTTCATTTTATCTTTATTTTACGCGGCAAAGTTATAGATTATTTTCTTTTCAACAAAATTTATAATAAAAATTTTTGAGAAAAATATTTGATACCCGATTCAAACTCTCCAATTAACCTATTTGACAGGTATGAGAGTAATGACATCGCCACTTTTGGTGTCGCGCGATGGAACAATTTTACCATTAGCGTCAACCGTCCACACGGTCGTGCGTGAATTAGCTTTGTTGGATATCACAAAACCATCTCCATTTTGGGTGATGGTAAAGGTATGAATTTCGATATCAAACGGATCGGTTCCAAAGGTAGCTTTTTCGGTCAGGTAGCGGCCATCTTTAGCGTTGACAATGCTATAACCCATAGTCTGAGGCACATAAGTAAGTCGCCAAATCTGGCGGTCGGGATTCACGTTATCCTCCTGTTTCTGAAATAGCGGTGAACCGCCTTCACCACCGGCTTCCGGATTGCCAAGATATGATTTGGCATGCATTATGAGATAGTTGCCGTTCTCCACAGGCAAAGTCGGGAAATTTTCCAATCCGTAATCTGATATAGACCTATAGGCCTGCTCCATCCTGGCGACCGACCGGCGCAGATAAGGTTCGGCATAAAGGGTGCCAACCATCGGGTAAGCCACTTTAATGGAGCCGGGGAAGTTTCGTGAAGTGATGTGCGAAGCGCTGTCGGTTAATGTAGCATATTTCTTATATGCTTCCATAAAACGGTGGTCAGCGCTGTCGGCGAGCGCTTCATACATATCAATCGAGGCCAAACCGCGCTCTCCTTGCAGACGAAAAGCCTCAATCCAGGGTGTAATTTCATCGATGAGAGGTCTATTGGATTCTGACCCGAGCAGCTCGGTTGCTGCATAAACCATCGTAGTAAACTCCTTGCGTAAAGCATCGGCTCCCTCACGCGAATATCCTCCCGACATTTCATCTTCATATTTATCAATCAAGGTCTTAAAAGCCGGCGATTCATTCAAACGACGTAGACGGTGGGCATTTTGCCCGAGATCTATATTGTAAATACAGAATGAACGGAACGCATCCTCATGCCCCGGCATAAGCGTCGCTACAGCTTGTTCCCATGATATATCGGCGTCATATGTTTCGGGATGCCACAGGAAATCGGCCAGACTATAAATGCTGACCTTCGAGGCCTCGGCATATTCCATAGGATTGGCTGTAAAACCGCTCACCATTGCCGTCGCCTCAGGGTCGTTCCCAAAAGTCGGCCCCATCAAAAGATGGTTTACACAGTAATCGCTCACAGGATAGTTGAGCCATATAAATGCTTCACGGCCAATGCGCGGGTTAATCCACTCCAAATCGTCCACATTGATAAGGTCTACTACCGAGTTTCCTGTCCACATAATCTTAACAGAAGGATCTATGACCGAGATATCCTCAAGATATGAGTCTTGAAATGATGGTGCCCAAGCCTTGTTGTATAGTGACGGGCACATGATCAGTCCGTCCACATCGGGATGACGCTTAACAAAATGAGTAAGTACATAATTCATTGTCTCGGCATGTTTTTTCCCGTCGGCCTGCTTTCCGAAAACATCATCAAAGAACACCGCAAACGTGCGCACACCGAGATTGTATAATTGCTCAAACTTGTTGACTATCGCCCGATTGTCATCTTCGGCCCATGAATGGTCACCGGCCGGGTGTATGCTCCATACAAAGTTTACCTTGTTCCGGGCAGCGGCCTCGGTCAGTTCTTTCAAACGTTGGGCTTCCTCAACAGGATAAGTCTCACGCCACTTTTCACGATGATACGGGTCATCTTTAGGACCATAAATATAGGTGTTAAGCTTATTTGCTCCATAAAAATCAAACTGACTAAGACGATTAGCATGAGACCACGCATTACCGTAAAAACCCTCGACAACACCACGGTTTGACGTTGCAGGCCAGTCGGTAATCTCGACGCTCATCACTTCGGGTTGAGACGCCAATGCAAGAAACGTCTGCACTCCATAGTAAGTGCCCACCTCGTCAGCTCCGGCAATAATCACTCCATCTTTATCGATGTTGATATAATATCCCTCGGCATGCTGCGGGATGAGTGAAGCCACACTGTTTACAGCCTTATCGCCAAGCTCGCCAATAGTAATTTTCACTCCGTTTTTTGATTCAGGGAAACGCGCAAGCAGAGCTGATACGGCATCAGGATCGGCTGCTGACGCTCCTGAAATAGTTACTGATTTCGGACAATCGAACGCTTTAACACCCCATTTTATAGACTGAGGAACCGGCGATATAGCCACCGTCTGCGAACATACCGTAGCCGATGAAACCAATGCTATACCGGCCAAAAGAGTTTGCTTTATAGTCATAGATTGTAATTTTTCAAACTTCCACAAAGTTAATGTAAAATCCTGACTAAACTCAGCTCCCGACCCAAAAATATGACAAACCTACCATTGCCAATCCAAATCTCATAAACCATGCGTGACACTATACGCGGTCATTGTCGAGCTGTCATCAATGTGATACCCTGCAACACCGGCATATCATAATCATATAAGTTTTTGTTTTTGATTAAAACTTTTTATCACATCGGAATGTTGAATTAATATATTATTCACTCAAAATCCCCCCTCAGCTATGGACATTCAAGACATCATCAAACAGCTTACCTCAAAGTTTGGCAATAACTTTGACATCTCAAAGGTTACAGACGTTCTCAAGACTCTCGATCTCAAGAATCTTTCGCTTACCGACATCATTTCAAAACTTCACGCAGATGGCCTTCTCAATAACGTTAATCTTGATGATGTTAAGGAGAATGTGGTGGACAATCTGAAAAGTAAAGCCGGAAGTATGCTTGGCGGTATTTTCGGCAAATAATATCTTAAACAAAGAAATTGATAAGGCGCTGTGTCAAAAATTGGTACGGCGCCTTTTTTAGCATTGAATACAGAGTTAATACATTTGTATATTCAAGCTGGACATCGGAAGTATCCAATCCCCAATATTTGCAATTTAAAAATTATCCTCGACCACTCTACGATAATCCGACAGGAAGGCAAGCAGCTGACGGAAGCCGACGGCAAAGCCTATTATCCCACCGATGACAATTCCCCATATAAAGTATTTGTTATAGTTGATATAATATACCAGCATACCAATCCATATAAAAGCAATGGGAAGCAAAATGGCTATGAACTGCAAGTGACGCTTGCGATAGAACAGTGCTCTGCGCGAAACCTCGCTCACAGTCATTGTCGAGCAGTCGATCGACCTGATTCCCTGATATAGCCAATAGTCCATACCTGAGCATATCATAAAATAGACTGCTGAAACTATACTCATCACCACCCGCCCATGCTCAAGCAGCGATGGATTGGAAAATGTCATCGGTCCCCACAATACAAAGACAAGGGCAATAGTCGAAAACCGTTTGTAACGTCGGCTCAGATTCTCGAGGGCCGTGTGTCGGCGCCCGTTAAAAATTTCATCAAAATTATTGTCAACCGACGACTTAATGTGTGCATCACGCCAATTTCTTTTTACATCCTGTTCCATAATTCATATCATGTTTTTAAGTTTTTCTTTTGCACGTCTCAAGCGGGTGGCGACAGTGTTGCGCGGCATCCCTACCATTCCGGCTATCTCGTCATAGCTGAACTCATCGAGCCACGCGAGAACTATGGCCTTGTCGACCGGTGTCAACAACGATATGCAATCATGCATCTCGGCCACCATGCGCCGCCTGTCATCCGAATCATCTATGACATTGTACAGTTCCAGGCGATCGGATTCGGGCGACTCGCGACGACGGCGCACTGTCGACACACACGTGTTGAGAGTCACACGATAAATCCAGGTCTTGACCGATGAATCGCCACGAAACCGCGGCAAACTTTGCCAAATGTTGATGAGTGCATCCTGGTGCAGGTCGTCAAGTTCGGCCCTTGTCAGGGCATATCCGAAACATATCTTCACGATCATATCGTCATATCGGGCTACTATTTCGTGAAAATTACGCTCGGTCGCCATGTCGTCGGTCTCAGTTCTGTTACCGCTGTCCGGGGCAAGAATAAATGATATAAGCCGGCCAATTACGGTCGGAAAGCCTGATAAATCGATTATGCGGTTTAACGAAATTGCAAGTGTCATGGATACAAATTTACCGTTTTTTCTTACTTAGTCGGCCAACTGCGAGCAATAGTTTCATCATGGCTGCTATTATTTTTGTCAAACATCGCTTTTTTTAGTAACTTTGACGATAAATTACTTGACTCAGGTCACTTTATATCATACTCACCGACATGAATTACTTGAAAAAGACATCTTTAGCGTTTTTAGCAGCAACATCGATGCTGTCGGCCTCACAGGCTCAGACTTTTGTTTCATCACCGGCCTACGTGTGGCGCGGCGACTCTATCGTACAGGGACCTTTTAAAGCCTATGCGGTCAGTGATACTGAAATTGTGTCAGATTATGCCGCTCAGCCCCACTACTTCATGCCAATTGAGAAAACGTGGAGACTCAAAAACGATATTTCGGGTTATCCCGCCTTGAAGTCGTCAAACAAGCTTCATCGAGCAATTTTCAACATGGGACTTGACGAAATGATCAATGCCGTCGAACCCGACACCACACTCCGCACCGGCAAGGAATGGGCCGGTGTGTGGACCCGCGACGTCAGCTATTCCATCATCCTGTCGATGGCCTACCTCCAGCCCGAGGCCTCCAAAATATCACTGATGAAAAAGGTCAACAGCCGCGGTCAGGTCATTCAGGATACCGGATCGGGCGGCGCATGGCCGGTCAGCACCGACCGTATGATATGGGCACTCGCCGCTTTTGAACTCTATAAAGTCACAGGCGATCGCCAATGGCTCGAATATATCTATCCGGTAATCAAAAATTCGTTTGACGACGATTATAAAGCAGTCTTTGACCCGGTAACCGGACTGGTTCACGGTGAAACATCATTTATTGACTGGCGCGAGCAGAGTTATCCCAAATGGATGCAGACCGCCGATATTTTCCAGAGCGAGGCTATGGGTACTACAGCAATACATGCCGCCGGGCTTAAAATACTGTCGGAGATAGCAACGTTGCTCGGTCACAAAAATGAAAGCATGGTTTACCAACAACGTGCCGAAGAGATGAAAGAAGCGGTCAACCGCAACTTCTGGCTCGACGACAAGGGTTATTATGCAATGTATCTTTATGGCCGCGACTATCCTATTGTCAATCCACGTGTCGAGACTCTCGGCGAGGCTCTCACAATTCTCTATGATATCGCTCCGGCCGACCGTGCTGTCAGTATCACAGAAAACAATCCGGTCACACCCTATGGGCCGGCTGTATTCTATCCCCAGATTCCCGACATGCCGGCTTATCACAACAATGCATTGTGGCCTTTTGTCGCCTCATACTGGACTTTGGCCAACGCCAAAGCGGGTAACGAAGAAGGGACTATGCTCGGTATCGGGTCGGTGTTCCGCCCGGCTGCACTCTTTGCCACCAACAAGGAAAATTTCAACCTTGACAACGGCGACATCGCTACGGAGCTGAACTCGTCCAATATGCTTTGGTCTCTTTCGGGCAACCTCGCCATCACATGCCGCGTTCTGTTCGGTATCAATTTTGAGACCGATGGTCTGCGCTTCGCCCCGTTTGTTCCAAAAGCGATGAACGATACCCGCACGCTGTCGCGCTTCCCCTATCGCGGCGCGTCGCTCAATATCACCGTCGAGGGCCACGGTGACCAAATCAAATCGATTACTCTCAACGGCAAGCCTGTCGACCCGGTTATTCCGGCTAAGAAACTGAAAGGGAACTGCGACATCAAAATCGTGATGGCCAATAACGACATCGCTCCTCTAAAAGTTAATCTCCAGCCCAACGTCAAGACTCCGATTACGCCCGTCACACGCTCGGACAACAACGTGATGACCTGGAACCCGATTGAATATATCAATCACTACATCGTGTTGAGAAACGGCAAGGAGATTGCCCGTACCCAGCTCACATCATGGCCAATGGAACCGGCCGGCGAGTATCAGGTGATTGGCGTGAGCGACAACAATGTCGAGTCCTTTGCCTCTGAGCCGCTCAATAACTCACTCAAAACTGTTATAGACTTGCCGTCTGACAAATCCGTGCTGACCTCAGCCGAGGTTTCATATCAGCCCAAAGTAAAAATCGGGGGCTTCACAGGCAACGGTTTTGTAGAGATTGACCACACGGCGACCCCGGTCAACATCAAAGTCAATGTAGACAATCCGGGACGTTATGGTGTGGTGTTTGTCTATGCCAATGGCAACGGCCCGGTCAACACTGAAAATAAATGTGCCATACGCTCGCTTGTCGTAAACGGGACATCGGCAGGAACCGTCGTAATGCCAACCCGCGGGGTTGGACGCTGGAACGACTGGGGATCGACCAACTCGGTAGCCGTTACTCTCCCGGCTGGAGAATCAAGCTTGAGTCTTGTTTTCGAGCCGTGGGACGAAAACATGAATCTTTCAACCAACCATGCAATCATCGACCGCGTGGTTCTCACATATCTCGGAAATTAAAATGCACTTTTTCATCTCGGCCGGAGAAGCCTCGGGCGACATTCATGCCGCCGACCTGATCAACGAATTGCGTCAGGCCGACCCTGACGCAACTTTCACCTTTCTCGGCGGCGACCTCATGGCGGCTTCGGCAGGTCACGGTCCGCTCATACATTATCGCGACATGGCATTCATGGGGTTTGTCGACGTGGCAATGAATCTGAGGAAAGTCCTCGGTAATCTCTCTACAGCCAAAGAAGCCCTGAAAGCGGTAAAACCCGACTGCCTGATTCTGGTCGACTACCCGTCGTTCAACCTCAAGCTCGCCGAAACAGCATATGAACGCGGCATCCCGGTATATTACTACATCTCGCCAAAGGTGTGGGCATGGAAAGAAAACCGACTCAAACCGATGAAGAAGCTTATCAAACGGATCTTCTCGATTTTGCCGTTTGAAACCGAATATTTTGCGCGTAAAGGTTTTGAAGTCAAATATGTAGGCAACCCGAGTTTGCATGAAGTTGACCGCAAACTCGCCGCCCTGCCCAATGAAAAAGAGTTTCGCCAAAAACATAATCTTGATTCACGTCCAATAATAGCACTGCTTCCCGGTAGCCGCGTGGGCGAAATCAAGGACAACCTTCCGGTCATGGCGCGTGCGGCCGCCTCGTTTAAGAGCTGTCAACCGGTCATTGCTGCTTCGCCGGCAATTGACACGGAACTTTACCGAACGCTTGCGCCCGGAATTAAATTTGTCACCGACTCGACATTTGAGCTGGTCGCTTTTGCACGTGCAGCTGTCGTTACAAGCGGAACCGCGACTCTCGAAGCCGCCCTTATCGGTACACCCGAGGTTGTGGTATATCGGTCGGTTGGCTCCAAAATTGTCTATGGCATCTTTGAGCGTATACTTAAAATACCTTATGTATCGCTGCCAAATCTCATCATGGACAAGAAAATCGTCACCGAGCTGCTGCTTCACCAATGTACAGCACGCGCCATTCAGGAGCAGCTCATTCCGTTGATAAATGACACTCCCGGACGTCGCCGCATGCTTGAAAATTACGCCGGGATGCGTCGTCGGCTCGGAACTTCAGACCCTGCAAAAGAAGCAGCCCGGACCATTGTCGACGATCTCAAACAATCATGACTTCACAACGTGACAACACAAAACAACAAAAGTCCTATAGTAAAACTCAACCTGCCGACAGCAACCCTCCGATTGGGCCGAACGCCGGGAGGTGACCATGTCATCTTTGACCCTTTACGCAAAAAAAATGTAGCTCTCACTCCCGAAGAGTGGGTGCGTCAGAATTTTGTAGCTTTCATGACCGGCCATCTCGGTTATCCGTCATCGCTCATGGCCAACGAAACTGCAATAAAACTGAACGACACGCTGCGTCGCTGCGACACGGTTGTATATGACCTTAACGCCCGGCCGCTTGTCATAGTCGAGTATAAAGCTCCCGATATCGAGATAACTCAAAATGTATTTGACCAGATTGTGCGCTACAATATGGTTCTTCATGCCCGATGCCTTATCGTATCCAACGGCATGTCACACTACTGCTGTCTCATCGACTATGAAAAGTCGTCATATACTTTCCTGACCGAAGTACCGCGCTTTGATACCCTAACGTCAAGATAAATCAAACAATGACTCTGTTCCAAAAATATATTTCAGACTATAAATCGATTTTAAAACTCGGACTGCCGATACTCATAGGGCAGCTCGGCATGATTGTAGTCGGGTTTGCCGACAACATCATGCTTGGCCGATATTCTACCGAAGCGCTCGCCTCGGCATCGTTTGTCAACAATATGTTTAACGTGGCTGTCTTTGCCTGCATGGGCTTCACCTATGGCCTGACTCCAATCGTCGCTACCCTCTTTACCCGCGGACAATATCGCGAAATAGGGTCTAACGTGAGAGTCGGTCTGATAGTCAACATCCTGTTTGCACTCGCTGTCACCCTGCTCATGTCAATGATATATTTCAATGTCGAGCGCATGGGACAACCCGAAGAGCTCATCCCGCTCATCAAGCCTTATTTTCTCATCTATCTCTCGGGGCTGATTCCGGTAACCGTCTTTTCAGTGTTCTCGCAATGGAGCTACGGCATCAAAAACACCCGCATGCCCATGTGGATTATACTTGCCGGCAATCTTCTCAACATCATAGGTAACTATATGCTCATTTACGGGCACTTCAGCATGCCTGAACTCGGGTTGGTAGGAGCCGGTATTTCGACGCTGTTTTCCCGACTGTTCTGCATGGTTGTTATCTGTACTATTTTCTTTATGAAGAATAGTTACCGGCCATATTCCGACGGTTTTTGTCATGACCGCGTTACCCGAGGTCTGATCGGGAAAATAAACCGCACATCGTGGCCTGTATCGATGCAGATGACCATGGAATCGGGGTCATTTACATTTGCAGCGGTCGTGGCCGGATGGTTGGGAGCGATCGAACTTGCATCGTTTCAAGTCACCGTGATTGTCGGCACACTCGGTTTTTGTATCTATTACAGTATCGGCGCTGCCGTCAGCGTCCTTGTCGCCAATGAAGCGGGCAAGTCTGACAAGAAAGCCATGAGACGGGTAGGCTTTGCCGGCTATCACGTGATTCTTGCTTGCGCGGTTTGCTCGTCAACCCTCTTTCTTCTCCTTGGAGAGACACTTGTCAATATTTTTACCGAAGATATCCGTGTCATCACTACAACAGTCGGTATTCTCGGCCCGCTGGTACTTTATCAGCTTGCCGATGCTACCCAAATCAACTTTGCCAACGCCCTGCGCGGAACGTCAAAAGTAATGCCCATGTTATGGATTGCATTTGTGAGTTACATCATTCTCGGAGCTCCAGCCACCTACCTTCTCGCCATCCCGGCAGGCTTGGGTATGTTCGGTGTTATTCTCAGTTTTTCCGTATCGCTGTTTGTCGCGGCGGCAGGCTTCCTGTTCTTCTTTATGAGAGCTACTTCGCAACACAACAATGCTATTTCTTCATAACCTTTCCCCGTCGCTTTTCAAGAGCAATCATCACAAAGGTAAATATACCGAGCAGAATCAGTAAAACCGTCTGAGCTCCCATCACAAGGTTGCTGAACGCAGCCGCGTTTACATGAAACGCCTCGGCTCCGGCCTCGGTCAGTCCGGCCGGCTGATATATTGTCATACCGAATATAACGGCAATTTGCCAGGGCCCTATTCCCCCGTTTGACGGAATCCCCATGGCGATACTCGACAACACGAAACATACCAAAGCTACTATTATCCCGTGGGCAGCCAGCAGTTCCCGCGAAAACGGGAACGCATAAAAACACACATAGAGCTGAAGAAAATAACACCCCCAGAGCGCCACGCTCAGGAAAAGCCATCTAAACTTATGTTTCATCTTCACAACGACCGCAAAGCCCTGCCACAACTCGGCAAGTATCGACCTGATCTTGACCATAACAATATTGTTGCTGCGTGATTTAAAAAGATAAATCACAACACCCCCGGTTATAACAACCAGACACCACACCCACGCAGAGGTTATCAATCCATGCAAACCCTCATAAACCTGCGGGTACTTCTGCAAAAAAGCCATTATGGCCGGTGTCGCGAGCAAAAAGGTTACAAATGTCAATGTCAGTACCATCAACGTGTCGCACATCCGTTCACACACCATCGACCCGAATATTGTCGCGAACGGCTTGTCGCGCCGATGGGCAACATAGCCCGTGCGCCACACCTCACCGAGACGAGGAAAAACAAGATTGATAGCATATGTACCAAAAATACTTAGAGTTAGGTTCCACAACGAAACGTGACAATCGAGTGCGTCAAGCTGTATTTGCCATCGAGCCGCCCTGATTACGTGAGAGAATACACTGAGCGCCAATGCCAACCCAATCCAACGGAAATCACAGTCACGCCTGATAATCGTGACCATTTCGTTGAAATCGACACCGGTAAATAACAGGTAGCATAATCCCACCGTAATAACCAGCGGAATCAATATCTTCATGATTGTTGCCGTAGCCGACATCTTTTGGTTCCCTCGCCTTGTATCCAAGTCCTTCATTTGAGTATATTCTATCAGATTATGGTTGGGACACAATGTTTTGCGTCCTGCTATAATTAAAATATAGGGACGCGCCGGGCACGTCCCTATATTTTATCGTTTTAAAAACAAGGTGTTAACCTCCGAAGTTGTCATAGTGGATGCTTTCAGGCTCGACACCGAGTGAATCAAGCATCTTGTTTACAGCCGCGCTCATCGGGCCGGGACCACACATGTAATACTCGATATCTTCAGGTGCATCATGATTTTTAAGATAAGTATCATAGATAACCTGATGAACAAATCCGGGAGTATATTTCACGCCCGCAGCATCGGCAGCCGGGTCGGGACGGTCAAGCGCGAGGTGGAAGTGGAAGTTGGGAAATTCTTTCTCAAGTTCAAGAAAATCGTTGAGATAGAACACCTCGTTGAGTGCTCGCGCACCATAGAAATAGTGCATCTCACGGTCGGTTGTCTTGAGGGTCTTGGTCATGTGCATGATTTGAGCACGTAACGGAGCCATACCGGCGCCACCACCAATCCACATCATCTCGGCTTTGGAGTCAAAGATGGGATGGAAGTCTCCGTAAGGCCCGCTCATGCGCACCTTGTCGCCCGGTTTGAGAGTGAAAATGTAGCTTGAAGCTATACCGGGCATCACGTCCATGAAGCCCACCTGAGGTTTCGGTTTGAAGGGAGGTGTTGCGATACGTACTGTCAGCATGATGCGGTCACCCTCGGCCGGATAGTTGGCCATAGAGTAGGCGCGGACAGTTGTTTCGGTGTTGCGGCATGCAAGTGAGAACAAGCCGAATTTTTCCCATGAGGGAAGATACTCGTCGCCAATGAGAGACTTGTCGATATCACGGTCATAGCTCATTTCATAGGGCGGAATTTTAATCTGGGCATATGAACCGGGGATAAAGTTCATATGTTCGCCAGGAGGCAGCGCAACGATAAATTCCTTGATGAAAGTAGCGACGTTTTTGTTAGAGATAACCTCACATTCCCATTCCTTGATGTCAAGAACCGACTCGGGAACACCGATTTTCATGTTATCTTTTACTTTAACCTGACAAGCAAGACGCCAGTCATCTTTAACTTCCTTACGCGAGAAATGAACGGTTTCGGTAGGCAGAATTTCACCACCGCCTTCAAAAACCTGAACTTTACACTGGCCGCAGCTTCCTTTACCACCACATGCCGAGGGAAGGAAGATATTGGCGTCGGCCATCGTCGAGAGAAGCGATTTGCCTGAACGAGCCTCAACGTTTTTCTTGTCGTTGAGAGTGATGTCGACCATACCCGATTTAACAAGGTAGCGTTTTGCAGTGAGCAATATCGCCACAAGCAACAAAGTGATGATCAAGAAGATTACCACACTGCTTAAGAGGGTAAGCGTTGATGCCGACATTGATGTAAGTATAAGTGATTGTATCATTATTGTCAACATTTATTAGATTTTGATGCCGAGGAAGCTCATGAATGCTATACCCATCAGAGCCGTGATGATAAATGTGATACCGATGCCACGGAGGGGTTTGGGAACATTGGAGTAACAGGCCACGCGCTCGCGGATAGCCGCGATAGCAGTGATGGCGAGAAGCCAGCCTATACCCCAGCCTGCACCCGCACATGTCGCGGTCCACACGCTACCGAAGTCGCGCTGCTGCATGAAAAGCGAACCACCGAGGATAGCACAGTTTACAGCGATAAGAGGCAGGAAGATACCGAGCGACGCATAAAGCGACGGACTGTATTTTTCAACAACCATCTCTACAAGCTGTGTCATTGAGGCGATCACAGCGATAAACATAATCAGCGAAAGGAAGCTGAGGTCAACATCGGCATACTCGGCGCCGAGCCACGACAGCGCACCCGCACGCAGCACATAAGTCTCAAGCAGGTAGTTGACCGGCAGGGTGATGACAAGCATAAATGTAACTGCCACACCCAGACCAAAAGCGGTCTTGACGTTCTTTGAAACCGCCAGGAACGAACACATGCCCAGAAAGTAGGCAAAAATCATGTTGTCGACAAAAATCGAGCGAATGAAAAGATTTAGATTTTCCATCGTTTTTAAGTCTTTTACGGTTTATTCTTGGAGGTCTTTATTATATGAGCGGTGAACCCAGATGATACATGCCACAACGACAAGCGCCATCGGGGGGAGAATCATGAGACCGTTGTTAACATATCCGTGGTCATAGCACCACTGCGGCACCACCTGATAGCCAAGCAGAGTACCACTGCCGAGCAGCTCACGGAAGAAGCCCACAATCACAAGGATGATGGTGTAGCCGATACCGTTACCGATTCCGTCGAGGAACGAAGGCCACGGACGGTTGGCCATTGCAAAAGCTTCGAGACGGCCCATCAGGATACAGTTGGTTATGATAAGCCCGATAAACACCGACAGCTGTTTTGACACGTCATAGGCAAACGCCTGAAGCAACTGGCTCACGATGACAACGAGACCGGCCACAACTACGAGCTGGACGATGATACGGATATTGGTAGGAATAGTGTTGCGGAGCAACGAAATGATTACGTTTGAAAACGCGAGAACGGCGATTACCGACATTCCCATCACGATGGCCGGCTCAAGTTTTGCAGTGACGGCCAGTACGGAACAGATGCCGAGCACCTGCACAACCACAGGGTTGTTTTTTGACAGCGGGTTGAAAAGCACGCTGCGATTATTGATTTTTTCTGCCATGACTTATTATTTTGAGCGGAGTTTTTCCAAATAATTTTTATAAGGTTTGAGACACTCGTCAAGCATCGAGCCAACACCCTTGCTTGTGATTGTACCACCCGAGATACCGTTGACATAGTCCTCGCCGGTTGTAGGAGCGAGGCCGGCTTTTACAACAGCGATGGGGAGGAAGCGGTCACCCTTGAAAAGCTCTTTGTTGCGGAACTCATCGCGGAAAGCATCCTTTGTAATCTCGGCACCAAGACCGGGAGTCTCGCCCTGATGGTCAAAAAACGCGCCATAAACGGTCGATGCATCGTCGTTGAGCGAGATATAGCCCCAGATGGGGCCCCAGAGTCCCTGTCCGTAGAGAGGGATGATATATTTGGTCGACCCGTCGATAGAGCAGATATAAAGCGGCAGGAGACGGCTGTCGGCAGGAACCTTGACCTGCTGTTCCATTTTGATTGAGAATGCATCAGAGCCGACCGAATCGCCCTGGGCGTTTACAACCACCTGTCCGGTGATATACTTGTCAAACTCTTGAGTGAGGTCAGCAGCATCGGCTGTGATGTTTACCGACGAGAGTATCTGCCGGCGTTTGTCATTGTCGGCATTGGCCTGCTGACGGTCCTTGAGCGACATTGCGGTGAAAGCCAGAGCGGCTCCCACAACGACTACCATCACTATGATGTAGACGATTGTGTAGATATTGCTTTGCTTGTTCATCTTTTTCAGGCTTTGATACGTTTGAGACGACGGTTAATATTGGCTTGAACCACACAGTAGTCGATGAGCGGAGCAAACACGTTCATCAGCAGCACGGCGAGCATCGCACCTTCGGGATAACCCGAGTTGTAGTTGCGGATGAGGATTGCAATCACGCCTACAAGAAATCCGTAGATATACTTGCCTGTGGTGGTGCGGGCGGCAGTCACGGGGTCGGTTGCCATGAAGACAGCTGCAAATGCAAATCCGCCGAGGCAAAGCTGCTCCCATACTGTGAGATAAGATGCCGGATAAGTGGGAGTGGCGGCCCAGTGGGCTATAAGCGACATAACGATACCGCCGGCAAATACCGACAGCATGATGCGCCAGCTTGCGATACCGGTAACGAGCAGAATAAATCCTCCTATGAAGATGCACAAGGTCGAGGTTTCACCAAATGAACCGGGGATGAGCCCGAGGAACATATCCCAGAGTGTTGTAGGCTGTCCGGCGATATTGACAATCTCGGTTGCACCGGTAGCGGTGGCAATCTGACCGAGAGGAGTCGCGCCGGTAAATGTATCGGGAAGATTAAATCCGAGTCCAAGAATAGAGCCACGGCCTATAAACACCATGTCGCCGCTCATGCTTGCCGGGTAGGCAAAGAAGAGAAACGCGCGGGTGATAAGGGCGATATTGACAATATTGAAACCGGTTCCGCCAAATACTTCTTTGGCAAAAATCACCGAGAAGGCGGTTGCCACGGCGAGCATCCACAGCGGTGTTTCAATGGGGCAGATAAGGGGAATGAGAATACCGGTAACGAGAAATCCTTCCTGAATTTCCTCGCCACGCCACTGGGCTACGATAAACTCAATACCGAGACCAACTACATAGGTTACTACTATTGCCGGGAGAATCGAAAGAAATCCGTAGGCCATGAGCTGCCAGAAAGGAAATTCGGTTTGACCGGCGGCAAGCCAGTTCTGATAGCCTGCATTATACATGCCCATCAGCAGACAGGGCATCAGAGCGAGAACGACTATAATCATCGTGCGCTTTGAGTCACGGCTGTCATGAATGTGTACTCCCGACTTTGACGTTTCGTTGGGAGTAAACAGGAAGGTCTCAAATCCGTCAAAAACCGACCTGAAAGCATGATACTTTCCGCCCGGCTCAAACTGAGGTTTGACCTTGTCAAGATATTTTTTTAGAGCTTTCACTGTTTAAGTGCTTTAATGTGACTTTGAATGGTTATTCTGTTTCTTTTCTCATGTATTCAAGGCCTTCCGAAACAATTTTCTGGAGTTCAAGTTTCGATGTGTCGACATATTCGGCCAGTGCAAAATCTTCGGGAACAACCTCATATATTCCGAGTTGTTCCATGCGGTCGATGTCGCGTGAAATAATAGCCTTGATGAGATATTCGGGCATGATGTCCATCGGCATCACTTCGTCATATTCGCCCGACATGATCATGGCGCGGCGACCGCCCAGCAAGCGGGCGTCGGGAGCAAAGCGACGACCGAGAAAATGGCCGGGGAACGAGCGGCTGACACTCATCTTTGAGGGTGACATCGATGCCCAACCCATAAACTCGTCGGCATGGGTACCTTCGGGGATAACGGTTATCTGAGTATAGGGATAGCGCAGATATTCATTCCCTTTGACGGCCTTACCGGTGAGTACGTTACCCGAGATAATGCGGATATCTTCTTTAGCGGCAAGTTTACCTTTGAGTATTTCGCTGATTTGCACACCGACAACGGTTTTCACATATCCGGGGTGCTCAACCTCACTGCCGTCAACGGCTACGATTGTCTGCCATTCGGTTTTTCCGGTCATAAAAAGGGCACCGATACGTGCAAGAGTCACTGCATCGAGAGTCCAGACGATTTCACCCTTGTTGATGGGCGATGTGTTGGCGATGACGGTTCCGGCGAGAGCGGCTGGATGAGGGCCTTTGACATCAATCATCTCGGCACCGGCAATGTCGCTGATGTTGACCGATTCATGACGGGCTACATAAACTTTTCCGTCGGTGATACGTGACAGAATCTCGACACCTTTTGCGAGTTCTTTCTCCTTACCGCGGAGTTCGACCTCAAACGAGGGGGCCAATGGAGCCGTATCGGCGGCCATCACATAAATGTCGCGTACAACAGCATCGGGGCGTGGTATAATGCCATAAGGACGCTGACGCATCAGGGCAAGCATACCCGATTGAGCCAGTACATCGACGATTTGAGCGCGTCCGTTTGCTTTGACATCAAAACCCTTTGAATTTTCGGCCGACTTGTCGGCTTCGACAACGATGTTAAGAATTTTACGGCGTTCGCCGCGGACCACAGCTTTGACTGTTCCCGATACCGGTGACACAATCTTGACCTGAGGGTTGTTTTTATCACGGAGAAGCGCATCGCCCACCGCAACCTTATCACCCTCTTTTACTTCGGTTTTCGGGGTCAACCCCGGAAAATCGTCGGGACAGATTCCGACAACAGCCGGTTTCACCTCAGCCACTGCCGCCGAGGGGTCAATCTGACCGACAAGATTGAGATCAAGTCCTTTTTTAATATTTAACAAGATGCTCATGTGTAGTTATTAAGGTTATCATTTACAAATATTCTGCAAAGTTAAGCGTATTTTTCCGAATTTGTAAAATGAATTGACGAATAATTTCCTTAATTACGGTTTTTATTCCTGTATTTTGTCCAATCAGCCCCTTTTTAGTGCCAAATCAGGCCCATCACAGCAACTGTAACCGCGCCGATGATCATCAGCGAGACAATTCCGCGCGACAACGTCACGCCATATCGGCGACACACACCTGCTACCATCACAAGATAGATTCCTTCGTTTAGCATCGATACATACCCGAGCATTTCCATTCCACCCGTTTTAAATGACACCATGTTCAAGACAAGCGATATTACGGCTGACAATGTCTCGACTACAAGGTAAACTTTCCCGTCGCCTCGGGCAAGAATGATGAATGCAAGCGACCATGATGCTATTTTCAGCGGTACACCACCTGCGGCACCGGCTATATAAGGAATAACGCCGAGGTATTCTTTTGAGTACAACAGTTCAACAATAAACCGGTCAAATACTACAAGCAACGCCATAAGCGGTATTGCTATCACCAGCAGGACATTGACCTGAGACCTCACGTGTCCCGAGATTTCAACCGTATTTCCGGGAGCAATTGCCGAGATACGCGGATAGTATTCAGCTGTCAACGCTGCAAGCAGCAATGTCGCGCTTCGGCTCACAAGTGTCGCTCCCGATGTATAGACTCCGGCTGTTTCAATCGACCAGTCTCTCGTGAGCCACGATATAAAAATATAATCGGTCGCTTTCGTGACAAAAGCGGCCATAGTGAGCAGTCCGCCAAGCTTAAGTATCGGGGTAAGCGTTTTCAGCGACTCCTTGATTGTTACCGTTTCGCGTTCGGTCGCGATTCCGCGCGTCATCAAATGAGATATGACAGCCGAGGCCACCGCGTAGACTATAATCGACGGAACAATTGAATTATCACCAAGCCAAAAGAAAAGCGGAATCGATACAAGCAATCCTATAATGCTTCCTCCGGTTTGAGACAATGCAAAACGACCTACATGCCCCATCCCGGTTATAACGCTGTAATATCCTTCCTGAACCGACAGAGCCATCACCGCTATTCCAAGCGTGGCAAACCCTACTGTCATACTTCTGTTGTCAAATGATATAAAACTCAACAACGGAGAAATAGCGACCATGAGGACTCCGCCCGCCAAACCAAGCATCCATGAGGTTTTTAAAACTGCCGGAACAATCCGGGCCGTCCTGCCTGCCGATTTAGCCTTGCTGATTTCACTAACCGATGCCCTTCTCAGGTCAAGTCGTGTCAAACTGCCAACTGTCTCGACCGCATTATTGAACACGGCAAAAAATCCGGTAGCCGTCGGGCCGAGAATAACAGCTATAAGTTTGGCTCGTACAAGCGAGCACAAAATCATCACACCCTGACTGCCCCCAAGTGTTGTGACCGATTTAAAGATGTGCTTATAGCTGTAGGATCTCATTATATTATCATGACAACCATATTTCAGGATTTTCTCGGGCTCTCTCGTTTCTTATCTCGAAGTGAAGGACCGATCGTCCGTCATCATCGGGATCGGAATAAACAGTACCTATATTCTGGCCGGCTTTGACCTTATCACCCTTCTTGACACTGATAGAGCCGAGGTTGGCATAGATTGTAATATAGTTGCCATGACGAATCATGACCACATTGTTATATCCGTCGCCTCTGAAAATATGACTCACATAACCGTCAAACACGGCTCGCACCGGTGCTTTTTTTGAAGTTTCGATATCTATTCCGGCATTATCCTCCTCGACATATTTTAGATCGGGATGTTTTTGACGTCCGAAATGTTTGACAATCTTATAACTGCCGGTTACAGGGAACGGTATGCGACCGCGGTTCGAGGCAAAATTGCTGCCGTTCAGATTGATTTCGGTCGATGCCATTTTTGTAGCAACTGCCGGTTTCCCTTTGGTTGAAGTGGATGAAGCCGCCGATGCCGTGGTCGTTGTTGTCGGCTTGGCCACCGGTTTCGAGTTATTGGATGATGTAGTGTTGCCTTTCTTACCGGTTGATTGTTGTTTGGCGAGTTCGGCCTTTTTACGTTGTTCCTCCTCTTGTCTTATACGCTCCTGCTCTTGTGCAATCAGCCGCTGAAGTTCATTTTCGAGAGCGGCTGCCTCTTTGCGGCGTTGCTCCAATATTTTTTTGAGGCGACCCTCTTCCTGCTTCAGCGATGAAACGATACGGTCGTTTTCTTTCTTCTTCTCATTCAAATCGGCAAGGGAAACATTTAGCTTATCAAGCGACTGTCGACGTTGTTGTGTCGATTCTTCAAGTTTTACACGCTGCGTGTCAAGTGCATGTTTCATTTCTGTCAATTCATCGGCTTTGCGTTTGCGCCACACTCTGAAACGTTCGAGCGAACGGCCGCGTCTGTAAGCCTGAGCCACCGATTCTGATGAGAAAATAAAGGCGAGATCTGACATTGCCGACCGGTTTCGGCTCGCTATGCGTCTAATCGCCGAGGCATATTTGGCACTCATCGACGATAGTCTCATGTCAAGTTGCTCGATAGTATCACCTATCTCCTTTATTTGATTGTCGAGCTCATCAATCTCGGCTTTGGTAGATGAGATCGACTTGTCGAGGGTGGTTATATCGGCTCCTATTTCGTTGAGACGATTGAGACGTCGGGTTATTTCACGGGTATTGGTCTCGATTTTACGCGAGGTCTCCTGAATCGCCTTTTTAGTTTCAGATTGACGTTTGCGGACACTGCTCTGGGTTGTAACAGCTTTTTTTGCTGTCGTTTTCTTACGCTGCTGTGCATCGGCAGCCGGGAAAGCGATGGCAAGTGTCAATAGTGTGATTATGATGGCTATCAGTCGGTTCATCTCGTTGGGTTACATCATTTTCAAAAGGTCGGCAGCAGCTATGCGTTTATAATCACGATCGGGATAGACAAATTGTCTCATGTCCGATGGCTTGTTCCAGGCCGCGCCCGTCCAGGTCCATTCTATATCAAGTTCAAGCGGAATCTTTGATCCTGTCACGCCCACAGCCACATTTCCCGAAACCGGGCCTGCGGGCGACTGATAAATACCGGTATATCGTGCCAAAAACGTCGTAGCACCGCCTCTCACGGCAAGCGCAAGCAGATCGTTGGTATCGAGAGAGAAAAGAAATCCCGATTCCAATCCATCGGGCAATCCACCAGGTATCGCAATCCACCGTCCGTTTTCGGGCTGCTCGGAGGTCTCAAAATTTACACTGTTAAGCTTACTGTCACCGATAGCAAAGGGCTGGCCGGTCAACAGGCTCTGGATATCGCCTACGGTTACAGGACAACTTGCGAGTACCGAGCTGAGCGACTCGGCCACATACCGCCGGTTAAACTTATCGACCGCCACAAGCGAATCGTTGGTAAGATAAAGCCTGGCTACCTCCATTCCAAACTTCCGGAGCGAAAGGTAAATCGACTTGTCGCGCTCAACATAGGCTCGCCCGTTAAACGATATGCGTTGAGGTTTGTTTATACTGATTTTGAACGATGCGGCAAAACAGTCATAATCCTTAATCCCGGCAGCAACGCTGTCAAAACGCTGAGCCGTTGTCATCTTATCCGATTCATTACCGGCGACCTGAGTCGGTTCATCAGGTCGGACTACAGTCTTTGACGAACGGCAGCCGGCCAGAAAAAGAATCTGACCGACAACCACAAGCAATATTATCAGTTTTTTGTTCAGAAATCTATTCATCGTCATTATCACTCATAAAAGAACGCCTTATGTTTGATTTTGCGTTTGAGCAAATCATTATCAGGTTCAAGTTTAAGAGCTTCTTTCCAGTTTTCAAGCGCCTTTTCACGTTTGCCGGTCATGAAATAGATGTCGCCGGCATGATGATAAAGCTCGGCCGACGGTTCATCTTCGAGCTCAAGGGCTTTCTCTATGAAATCGAGCGCAGTTTTATATTCATGTTTTTTGAACAGCACCCATGCATAGGTGTCGAGCGATGTAGGGCTGTCAGGGTCATGGGCTATTACACGCGCACTCATCTCCTCGGCTCGATCAAGATCTCGGTCCTCACAGGCCAGATAGTAGGCACAGTTATTGAGCGCAAGCATATTGTCGGGATTATAGACAAGTGATTTTTCGTAATATACAAACGCACTGTCGGTCTTGTTTTCTTTGTAATAGGCATCACCTATCGTGCATGTGATGTCAGACAACAGCTGAAGGTTTGTCGAGTCGGTGGCAAGGGCAATGTCAAGTGCCTTTTGAGCTTGTGTTATGCCCGATTTATAGTCATCGTTCTGGAGATAGGCAATCGCAGTGTACCAGTTGGCCTGGGGGTCATCGGGGAAATAGTGTAACGCAGCCAGCCCGGTCTCAAGCTGTTTCTTATAATCACCGGCTGTGGCATAGAGAGAGAACAGCCCCATCCATTCCTCTATTTTTGAAGGGTCGATGTCGAGAGCATAGCTTTGCTGCTCGGCTGCTCCGGCAAAATCTTTGAGTGCCACAAGATAGGAGGCATACAGTTTGTGTACCTCTACTTCGTGGGGATGAGCGTCGATGAGCATTCCGAACAGCTGCTCAATCTGGGGGCGGCGCACCGAGTCCTGATAGATGTCGACAAGAAACACCCTCATCAGTTCAAGTTTTACGTCAAGCTCAAGATTATCTTTTTGAAGAGCGGTCATTATTTCGTTCTCATAACGAGCCGTGTCACCGACAGTCTGATAATAGGATGCTCGTTTATAAAATGCCGGACCGCTGGTCGAGTCAATTGCACACGCGAGGTCATAGAAAACCAGAGCCGAGTCGGTGCGTTGCATCGCCATGTAAAGGTCACCGGTCGCAAGCAGCGCGGTTATATCACCGGGAGTTTCGCGGGCAAGGTCGGTCATCTGCTTGATGGCACTGACGGTGTCACCGATGACAAGATAGGCGTTTGCACGGTTTCCTGAAATCATCAGTGAGTGTCCCAGCTTACGCTCGAGACGGTCAAAAACCGATATTGACTTTACAATCGATGCCGAATCGCCCATCATTGCGAGCGACTGTGCAAGATTGAGCGCAACATCGTGTTTGTCGGGAAAAAGGCTGTCAAGTTTGCTCCATACTCTGACGGCTTCCTTCATGTCGCCGAGTCGCGACACAAGCGAGCCATAGCTGAGCGACGAGAAATAATCTTCGGGACTCGCGTCAAAATGGTCCTTCATACGGGCAAGGCCGTTGACGGCGAGAAGCGAGTCGGTTTTGCCGAAAAACGCGATGTCATAAAATCCGAGATCCGAACTCATCGATGTTTCGTCGGGATTGAGTCGCGAAGCCCGTTCAAGCAGCGTGTAATAAGCCGCCGCATTACCAAGGGCGTTCTGCCTGAGAGCCTCCATGTAAATATAGTCCGACTTACGGCGGGTGTCTTCATCGGGACGCGACCCATAGGCCGGCAACAGTACCACTACTGCCAGTATCACGGCCAACAGGGCGGTCAAACCCTTGCGGTTTCGGTGTATGTCATTATTTCTCATCGGTCTGGTTATAACTTTCTTTTGGGGGAATTTGTGCCAAATGTAATTATCCGACTCCGGTATGTCCGAATCCGCCATCGCCACGGTCGGTTTCGTTGATGCTGTCGGCATCTTCCCATGTCACACGCGTATATGGCGCCACGACCATCTGGGCTATGCGCTCGCCATCATTGACAACAAACGGCCGATCTGACAAATTTATCAGTATCACTCCGATTTCGCCACGGTAGTCGGCATCGATTGTACCGGGGGTATTGACCAGCGTTATGCCATGTTTGAGCGCAAGACCGCTACGGGGGCGAATCTGCATTTCATAACCCGACGGCAGTTCTACTTTCAGGCCAGTCGGAATCAATGCCCGCTGCATAGGGTTGAGTGTCACCGGACTGTCAAGGTTGGCCCTGACATCCATTCCGGCCGAATCAACGGTGGCATAAGCCGGCAGTTCATGACGCGACGTGTTGATTATCTTTACTTTAACTTCGTTCATACCGAGTCTTGAAATTTATAACAATTTCTCCTTAATGTTGGTTCTCTACGGAGTCACACGAGCTTGGCCAGGGCATTTTTGATGCGTTCAAGAGCCTTTTCGATGTTCGTGTCGCTGGTCGCATAGCTCATGCGCAGATACCCGGGCAAACCGAATGCCGCACCGTCGACCGTAGCCACGTGACCGACTTCGAGCAAATACATTGCAAGGTCTGAGCTCGTTTCGATTACTCTCGACCCGTAATGGCGTCCTATGTATGACGACACATCGGGGAACAGATAGAATGCACCGTCGGGAACGCTTACCCGAACGCCCGGAATCTGACGCGTTAGGTTCACGATCAGATCGCGGCGGCGTTCAAATGCCTTTCTCATCTCCTCGACACAGTCCTGCGGGCCGTTAAGTGCCGCTTCGGCTGCTTTCTGGGCTATTGATGAGGCGCCCGACGTGTATTGTCCCTGAAGTCGGGTAATCGCCTTCGCTATCTTGACAGGCGATACACTGTAGCCTATGCGCCAGCCGGTCATAGCATATGTCTTTGAAACACCGTTGACAATCACAACCTGGTCGGCGATTTCGGGGAAAGAGCCCATCGAGGTGAATTTACCGGTGAAATTGATATGTTCATAAATCTCGTCACTCAGCACCACGATTTCGGGTCGACGGCTGAATACATCGACAAGCCCCTGAAGCTCCTCACGGCTATAAACCGCTCCGGTCGGGTTTGACGGAGAACACAGAAGCACCATCCTCGTTTTGGGCGACAAAGCGGCCTGCAGACGTTCGGGGGTGATTTTAAAGTTCTCGTCTATGGTCGACGGCACAAGCACCGCCTTTCCACCGGCAATCTTCACCATCTCGACATAAGACACCCATGCCGGGGTCGGGATGAGCACCTCATCGCCGGGATTGATTGTTGATAATATTACGTTACAAAGCGCCTGTTTCGCTCCGTTTGACACCACAATCTGCTCCTTACCATATGTAAGTCCGTTTTCCCGCGACAGCTTATCAGAGATTGCCTGACGCAACGAATCATATCCCGCAATAGGAGTATATCGCGAATAATTCTCGTCGATTGCACGTTTGGCGGCTTCTTTTATATGGTCGGGAGTGTTGAAATCAGGTTCACCCACCGAAAGGTTGATTACATCGATTCCAGCCTCGTTTAGTTCGCGGCTTCGGTTGGACATAGCGAGCGTCTGGGGCAGCGACAGTTCCTCGACGCGGAGTGACAGATGATTCATAAATTTTTACTTTTATGCGTTTGATTTGGCAAATTTACAAATTTTATCTGTAGATTTGCCGCTGTCAGCAACATTATGTGTCGTTTTATTTTTAATTTTGTATCAATTTTACACTACTATACACATTTTCATCAATCTTATCGCCGGCCAATGACAAAAACGATCTATATCTCTGACCTCGACGGCACCCTTCTCAATTCCGACAGCGAGGTTTCCTCTCGTTCTGCCCGGATTATCTCGGACCTCACCCACCGGGGTGCCCTCATTTCAGTTGCGACCGCCCGCACTCCTGCCTCGGTGGTTCCGCTCATGCGCCACGCCGCCACCACTCCCCCGTTTATTGTCATGACCGGCGCCGCCCTCTGGGTCCGCGAGCCGGGATGCTATGACAGTCCCGTGTTCATGTCGCCACAACTTCTCGACAACGTGCTGTCAGTCATGACTGAGCGTGGCATCAATCCGTTTGTCTACGCTCTTGACCCCACCGACGGCCTTCTCCATGTCTATCACTCTATGGCGATGAACCACAAGGAAAATCAGTTTTATCAGGAACGTCGTGCCCTTCCTCTCAAAAAATTTCACATTGGCGACCCTCTGCCCGACCGGCTACGCGACCGCGTCATCCTCATCTATACAACCGGACCGGCCGACTCGGTCTATGAAGCGGCCTCGCTCCTCGATACCCCCGCGATGCCATGCTCCGTCTCGGCCTATCCCGATATTTTTGACCCGTCGACCGCCCTCATCGAGGTGTTTGCACCAACGGTTTCCAAAGCCGATGCCGTCTCGCGCCTCAAAAAAGCTGTCGGCGCCGACCGGCTTGTCGTTTTTGGCGACAATCTCAACGACCTCTCGATGATGAAAGTCGCCGACCTCGCCGTAGCCGTCGATAATGCCCGTCCCGAGGTTAAAGACCGGGCCGACATCGTTATCGGCACCAACAACGACGATTCGGTCGCCCTATTCATCGCCGACGATTTCAACGCCTGATTCCGAACATTTCAACCCACTCCGCGTTTCACATTTATGGAAAAGAAAGAAATTATAAGCCGCGCGCTTCAAACACTCTCGATAGATTCGCTCAATCCAATGCAGCTCGCCGTCCTCTCGAGCGACGCCCGCCAGATAATACTGCTCGGCCCCACAGGTTCGGGCAAAACCCTTGCGTTCACTATCGCCATGCTCAAGTCACTCGATGCCCCGGGCATAGGCCTGCAGGCGCTCATCCTCGCCCCGTCGCGCGAACTTGCCCTCCAGACCGGTTCCGTTGTCCGCGCCATGGCCCGCGGATACAAAACCGAAGTCTTCTATGGCGGTCACCCCATGCAAGCCGAGACCGACTCTATCAAAGGCGCCGTCCCCGACATCGTTGTAGCTACTCCCGGTCGTCTCGCCGACCACCTCTCGCGCCACACACTGTCTATGTCTCAGATTCGCGCTTTCATCCTCGACGAGTATGACAAATCGCTTGAACTCGGCTTTCAGGAACAGATAAAACGCATCGCTCGTGCCATACCCAAACGTCGCCGACTCACCCTCCTGTCATCAGCAACACGACCCGCCGAAATCCCCGAATTCATCCACATGGCCGACGCCGAGACAATTGACTTTACCGAACGTACCGTCAGTCCACGCGACCGCATGGACATCGTCAACGTCATTTCGCCCCTGCGCGACAAACTCGAGACGCTCCGCAACCTTCTACTCACACTCCGTCTCGGTTCACGAGTTATCATCTTTGTGAATCACCGCGAGAGCGCCGAGCGCGTCTACAATGACTTGAAAAAAAACCGATTCCCGGTCGGACTATATCACGGCGGACTCGAACAGCGCGAACGCGAACTTGCCCTCGACCTCTTTGCCAACGGTACTACACCAATCCTAGTCTCCACCGACCTCGCCTCGCGCGGGCTCGACATCGAGGCCGTCGACTCGGTCATCCACTACCACCATGCCACCTCACCCGAGGCTTGGACCCACCGCAACGGTCGCACCGCCCGCGTCGACACCGAGGGTACAATCTATGTCATTACCTCCGAGGGCGAAGACCTTCCCGACTTTGAAAATTACGACCGTGAGCTGAGTCCCGCTCCCGCCGAGGGCATCACACCGCATCCATCATCCACAGCCACTATCTTTTTCAACGCCGGTAAACGCGAAAAAATCTCACGCGGCGACATCGCCGGCTTCCTCATGCAGCAGTCAGGCCTCAAACCCGACCAAGTTGGCCGCATCAACATCAAAGACCACTGGGCAATCGCCGCCATTCCCGCCGATTCAGTCAATGAAGTCCTCAAAAACC
>JAIDNJ010000062.1 GCA_029063895.1 Muribaculaceae bacterium
TTCAGCATGAAAGCCTTATTTTTTTGCCTGTGCCATAAAGAAACAGAGGCCGCCTAAACTTGTTAGACAGCCTCTTTGAATGGGTATAATGTCTTAATTTCAATTGTCAGCGGGATCGGTTGACATATAGTGCTGATAGGGATGATCGCACGCGGGACATGTTTTTGGGGGCTCGGTGCCTTCAAACTCAAAACCGCATACAAGGCAACGCCAAACGATGGGTTTATCGCGTTTCCAGACGGTGTCGGTCTCGACCTGTTTGAGGTAGCGCTCGAATCGACGCATGTGGTGTTCCTCGATAGTCGCTATTTCGCGGAAATGGCGTGCAATTTCGGGAAAGCCTTCTTCCTCGGCAATCTTGGCAGCTTTGGTGTAGGTCTCAACACCCTCGGCGCGTTCGCCGGCCACAGCAGTGCGCAAGTTGTCAACGGTCTTGCCTACAGGACCAGCATCGGTCGAGATGGTAACGGCAAAGTTTCCGCCCTGCAAGAGGTTGAAAAAAATCTTACCGTGATGGAGCTCGTTGGCTGCGGTCTGGTTGAAAATTTCGGCGACGGGATAATAACCTTCTTTAGTAGCCTGCTGGGCGTAATAGATATAGCGGGTATAAGCTTCCGATTCGCCAAAATAGGCGGCGAGGAGCTGTTTTTCGGTTTCGGTTCCCTTGATGCTTTTGGTTTGAGTAGAATCAGCCATAGTTAAATATTTTAGGTTTAGTTTATTTGATTAATCGTTTCTAAAGTAGAAACAATGGCGGTGTTGAAATGTTCAAAATAATTTTGCCGGTCGGTTTTACTTTAATATATTTGCAGATGATTAATTAAATCGATGAGAAATCTGGTATATAGCATCATATTGATTTTGATAACGGGATGCTCCTACACGTCGACTCACGACCGAAGGGCACTTGACGAGGCCGAGGCCTTGCTGACGGGAGACCCCGGAGCGGCTTTGCAGCGGCTTAACTCGTTTGATGTCTCGTCGTTTAACGACTCGGCAACAATGGCAAGGTGGGCGTTGCTCTACTCCGAGGCTATGGTTGCCAACCGTATTACCGCACCGACCGACACGATTGTCAATATAGCCATAGATTATTACAGCCGGCATAATTTTGACGAACAGTCGCGTCATGCCTCGCGACTGAAGGCGTTGCTTAAATCGGGAGAGGGAAATGATGAACTCGCCCGGGCAATCTATTTGCAAAAAGAGAAAGAATTTATGGTTTACAGGGAGCGTGTCAAGCGAGAGCAATCGACAGTCGCTGCTATTGTGATAATAGTGCTGGCATCGGGTGTAATCGTTTGGCAACGACAGCGCCTGAAACTGAGAGAGGTTCAAAATGAAGCTCTGATAGCCGAGGCCTCATTGCTGACGGCCGGATTGTCGCGTAACGAATCGTTATGCTCCGATTTGCAGTCGCGGCTCAAGGGGATGCTTGTAAACCGATTTGATGTAATCGACCGTTTGTGTGAGACCTATTTTGAATCACAGGGTACAAAAATAGAGAAAAAAGCGATAGTCGAGGAGGTGAAGAGCCAGATAGAGGAATTGAAATCGGACAGCGGCCTATTTGCCGAGATGGAACGGTGTGTCAACAGTTGTCAGGATAATTTGCTTGATAAGTTACGCGAGGCATGGCCGGCGATTAAGCCTGATGACTATCGCCTGGCTGTTTATCTGGCATGTAAACTTTCGAGCCGTTCGATAGCAGCGTTGACGGGCGAAAATATTGATGTAATCTATAAACGCAAATCGCGTCTCAAAGCCCGTATCGGGGCGCTCGGACCGGAGGCATCGACCCGGTTTGCGGCGATTTTTGGCTGAAATAAACCTGTTGTCAGGATTTTGTCGAAAGGTGTTTTGTAAACTGTAATATATCAGGATGTTATAATTTATCCGGTCAGACCGCATTTTTGGTCGTAATGAACTATTAGCTGTAATTTTGTAGAAAAAATCACAGCTAATGAATAAAAAAATTATCACCACAATCTTACTATCGGGAATGGTGTTCGGAGCATCGTCACAGATGACCGAACCGACCGATTCACTTGTCAAAGAATTGCATGAAATTGTAGTCACGGCCAAGCAGCCGGCGACAAAGCTTGTTGGCACTACTCTCGTGTCGACTATAGCGGGGAGCGACCTTCAAAATGTCGGATCATGTCGAGACGTGCTCGCCCAATTGCCGATGATATCGGTTCAGGATGATAATGTCGAGATTGCCGGGAAAGGGACTCCGGCTATATATATTGACGGACGCCCTTTGTGCGACGGCGACGAACTTCGGTTGATTCAGTCATCCAACATCAAGAGGGTGGAACTGATTCTTGCTCCGGGAGCGATGTATGATGGCGATACGAGGGCGGTGCTTAAGATTTACACAAAAAAGAATTTTATTGAAGGCTTGTCGCTGACCGAGCATGCCAACGTGACCGTCCGTCGCCGATGGAGTGGCAATAATATGCTCGATATGAATTACCGCAGCGGAAAGTGGGATTATTTTGCAACAGGAGTCATAGCGCGCAACAACAGCATGATAAGGGGAACTACAACCAACACCCTGGACTATGATGGAAAGACAACCGTTGTGGGGGGTACTCAGCACAACACCTATCCGACAGTGAACGGTTCGGTGAAAGGTGGAGTGAACTATGCAGCCGGTGACCGTTCGCTGGGTATGTATTACCGCTTCAGTCCCGAGCGCGGCGATTTTGAAAACAAAGGTGACGAGTGGATTGATGACACACAGCCGATAGAGCGAAACATCAATAATGAGATGAAGAGCCGTGGTCATCATCTGTCGGCCTACTATGATGATTTGTTTGACGGAAAATATAATTTTCATTTTGACGGAGATTTTCACAGCTCATTTTCAAAAGAAAATACGGTTACGTCTTATCCAGGGTCGGAAATAGGGAATGTTGAGTCGAACAACAGACGACATTCAACCTTATGGGCCGGAAAAGCGTATGTGACCTTTAAGCTCGGGAAGGGAAATTTTACGGGGGGCACGCAGGATAGTTATACACATACAACACTTGATTACCTGATGCTTAACCCGGAAGTGGGAGAGTACATACCGTCGTCATTTACCGATGCGAGTCAAACATCGGCGGCGGCGTTCATGTCGTGGAGCAGTACCCGGGGGCGGTTAAGTTTAACAGCCGGGGTGCGATATGAATATGTTGACTATGTTTTCAGGGTCGACGGAAAGAAGGATGAGGATGTGAGCCGCACGGAAAACCTGCTGACACCCGATGTGTCGATCGGATGGACAATCAACGATGAATCGCAGGTTGGATTGAGTTATAGAGTAGCGACAGTAAAGCCGCCTTATTCACGCCTCACGGGCAGCCTTACCTATGTGGGCCGTCATGAAATAGAGGGCGGGAATCCGCTGTTAAGAGATGAAAAGATGCACGATGTCCAGCTGTTCGGGATGTGGCGTGACTTTATATTGCAGGCCAACTTTACACGTAGCCTTGACACCTACGCTTTTGTGAAGAAGATCTATCAGGCCGACAATCTCCAACTTATAATGCAGCCGGTCAATATCGACATTTCGTCGCTCGACCTGTTTTTGGTGTGGAGCAAAAATATAATGAAATGGTCACCGAATTTTACCGCAGGTCTTCACAAACAGTGGCTCGCGCTCGACGGGATGAAATATAACCGACCTTATTTTGTATATTATCTCGATAATCTTGTATCATTGAAAAAAGATTTTCAGCTGACTGTCAATATTCACGGGCAAACAAGCGGAGATATGCACACCAACCGTTTTGCCGCATCAAATTTTGTGACCGATCTCGGGGTGAGGAAGACTTTTCTTGACAATGCTCTTGCGGTAAAACTGGAGGTGACCGATGTTTTCAATACTCGAAACAACAACTGGAGTATGAACACGTATGGCATAGAGATGAATAAAATCCAAAGTTATGACCATCGCGGCGTGTCGCTGGGCATCCAGTATCAGCTGAGGCCGCGAAAGAGCAAATATAAAGGAGAATCGGCCGCTCAGGGAGAGTTGAACAGGCTGTAAACCGAGGGGTGTTAACATATATAGCGTTATTATAAAAAATGTTATAAAGCCGAGGTGTATTCTATTAATGAAAGAATAATACATATATTTGCATTGTGACTTATGAATTAATAAGTTATGTCATCGTTCAACTATTTATTACCACAATTTTGCTCCGTGTATAAAATTGACTGTTCTGAATATCTTTGCAACCGGGTGGGCCGTTCATCCGTCTGATATTCAGAGTCTTCAATAACGTGACAAAATAAACCTACAAAAACAATGTTATGATGAAAAGAATTTGTACCCTGATATTGGTTTTTATTGCCGTCCTATCAGCTTTTGCATCCAGTGATAATGTGGTGCTGAGGGGTAGAGTGAAAGATAGTGTCACTAAGCGTGACCTGTTTAAGGCCTATGTGAAGACTTATGACAAGGACGGGAATGTAAAGGATTCGATTGCGTGCAAATCACGTTCATGGGTCAACAACGAACTTGATTCGGTTTCATCTTTTTATTTATCGCTGCCGCGTGTTGACTCGGTTATATCGTTTGATGTGGTATGCCCCGGATATAATGACAAGACAATTACCTATGACCTCGGGACGATAGGAAAGCGGGAGCAGTATAAGAATTTGCCTCTTATTTTGCTTGAGCGGGCGCCGCGCACACTTGGAGAGGTCACGGTGACAACGACAAAGATTAAATTTTATAACAAGGGAGATACATTGGTCTATAATGCCGATGCGTTTCAGCTTGCCGAGGGGTCGATGCTTGACCAGCTCATAGCGCAGCTACCCGGGGTAGAGCTGAGCGATAACGGGCAGATAAAGGTCAACGGACAGTTTGTAGAGTCGCTGCTGTTAAACGGCAGACAGTTTATGGACGGCAACAATAACCTGATGCTCGAAAACATTGCCGCCTATACGGTGAAGGATGTCAATATTTATGAAGGTCAGACAAAACTTGACAAGCGACAGGGCAATGTCAATGCTCCAAAGGTGTTGACAATGGATGTACGTCTCAAAAAAGAATATAACTATGGCTGGATGGGGAATATTCAGGGTGGCTATGGCACGGAGGACCGATACATGGGCCGGGCGTTTGCATCGTGGTTTAACGCTACGACCCGATTGTCGCTCGTGGGTAATGTCAATAACCTGAATGATAACCGCAAGCCGGGGCGAAACGATTCGTGGACGCCTGAGAAAATGCCCTCGGGGACAAAGGAATATCGTCTTGCCGGTTTTGATTATAATTATGAAGCAGCCGACGAGTCAGAGAGTGCTCAGGGATCGGTTGTGTTCGAGCAATCGGTCAACAACACCCGTCGTACGACCTCGCTCATCAACTTTTTGCCGGGCGGTGACACATATGATTACTCGCGTTCAAAAGCCCGAGACCGCGAAACGGGAGTGCGCACCAATCACGCTTTCTCTAAGTTTTTGGGTCAAAAGAAGATTTCTTTGGGTCTGAGTCTGGATGGCGATTACAGCTATCAAAAGAATATAAACTCCGACCTGTCGGCAACATTCAATAAGGAGCAGCAGGGATCGGTAAACGAGATTCTCGACGCGATGTATTCTGACGGCAGCGCGGATAAAATGAATGATGTAATCAACCGCAACGACACCCGTGCCGACGGCTGGACAAAAACATTAAACGGATCGGTCGGGTGGTATATGAATTTTAAAATGCCGGGAAGTGACGATAACCTCGGATTTTCGGTCATAACCAAATACAACGGTATTCGCAACGAGCTATGGAATGATTATAATGTGCTGTTTGACAATCCCGAACCGTCGGCTTTAAATCGCCGTAACTATACCGACAATACGCCCAATCACAACGTGGATGTAACGAGCAGTTTGAGATATAATACATCGTTTGGTGACTTGCGGTTAAATTTGACTTATTTCTATCTCTTTGCAGACCGGACCAAGGATAGCTATATGTATGCCCTTGACCGACTCAACGATATGGGTGTTTACGGTGTCGTGCCTGCCGATTATCTCGAGTCTTTTGACCCTGGCAACAGTTATGAGTCGCGGCTCATTAAAAACCAACATATGGTTAATCTGGGCATTTTTTATTACAAATCATATCAATCATCCTATTTCCAGATAAGAATAAATCCGCAGCTCGGTGTCATTCACCGTCACCTCGACTACTATCGTGACGGGAAAGATTACCGGTATGCCCATACCAACGTCATTTTGACCGTCCCGACAATCTTTGACGGGATGATAGAGTGTGGCTTCCAGAAGAGTAAATCATCACGGTATGGTTATCACCGCAATGTGGTGCGCTACAGTTACCGTGTCACTCCGCGACTTCCCGAGGTTGAGGACATGATCGACATCGTGAACGATGCCGACCCTATGAATATTTATTACGGTAACCCGGCGCTGAAGCCTCAGATAGCTCATGCGCATCTCTTCAGATGGGCTTATGTGCCAGAATCCCACTCTCTTCAAAATTATCTTTACATCGGGTATAACCACACGACCAACAATCTGACCCGCGGATATACGTATGACACCGAGACCGGTGTGCGTTACAACCGGATGTATAATGTGGACGGCAATAACCGAGCTGCCGTGACCAATGAATTGAACATGCAGTTCGGTGCCAAAAAACAATTCACACTTAGCAGCACCACCGATATTGTGTCGAGCAACTCGACCGACATGATCGGTACAGATGGCGAGACTCCCGAGCTGTCAAAGGTTCATCAGAATTCGTTTTCAGAGAATGTGCGTATGGGCTGGCAAGTCGGGAAACAGTTTCTGCAGGTGCGCTGTGACTACACGACACGTCACACAACGTCGACCCGTCCCGACTTTGAGACGCTCAACGCGTGGCATGTAAATTATGGAGTTTCGGGTGTGTTCGCCCTCCCCGCGGGCTTTGGCGTCAGCACCGATTTCATGTGTTATACCCGCCGCGGTTACGGATCGTCACAGCTTGACACGACCGATCCGGTGTGGAACGCCCGACTGACTTTCAGCCCTGTGCGTAACAAACACTGGGTGTTAAACCTCGACGGTTTTGACCTGTTGCACAAACTGTCAAACGTGACTTATGCCGTCACCGCGTCGGGACGTACTGTCGCTTATACCAACGCCTTGCCGCGTTACGTACTTGCCACGGTCCAGTATCGTTTCAGCATACAGCCCAAGAAATAACAACATACTTTCGCGGGTAACGCCCGAGTAGGACGCGATATTTCGCGTCCTACAAAACCAGATAAAAATAATCTGCGAAATGCGCGTTGCCCACCTGTCCTCATAAACTACATTGACTTCATTGCACAAATTATTTTTGGCAATGACAGGAAAAAGTTGTAATTTTGCACCACTCAATTCATGGTGGACAGATTTGGCTGCTTGCAACCACTCGAAAAAATGCTAAAATCCGGCTGAAATCCGGAGATATGCTGACATGTTTGAAGGCGCTCACTGACGGCGCGGCTTCCCCATGAAGTTGAGAAATTAAATTTCTTAACTTCTTTTTTTATTTTAAACTTTTATGAATTACTTATTTACATCTGAATCAGTGTCGGAAGGACATCCCGACAAAGTTGCCGATCAAATCTCAGACGCAGTGCTTGACGCATTTCTTGCACAGGATGCCGACTCAAAAGTCGCCTGTGAAACAATGGTCACCACCGGTCAGGTGGTTATAGCCGGCGAGGTTAGGTCAAAGGCATATATCGACCTGATGACTGTCGCCCGTAACGTTATCAATAAAATCGGTTATAACCGTAGCGAACTGATGTTTGACGGAAATTCGTGCGGTATTTTTACAGCGCTCCACGAGCAGAGCCCCGATATCAACCGTGGCGTGGTCCGCGAAAATCCTGAAGATCAGGGTGCCGGAGACCAAGGTATGATGTTTGGTTATGCCTGCAACGAGACTCCGCTCTATATACCGCTGACAGTGGCGCTGTCCCATGCGTTGCTCAAGGAGCTTGCGGTGATTCGCCGCGATATGTCGGCGATGACCTATGTTGACGCTCACGGTCACAAGAGAAGTTACCTGCGTCCCGATTCAAAAAGTCAGGTTACAGTGGAATATGATCAGGAAAATCGCCCGGTGGCAATCAATACAATTGTAATCTCGACCCAGCATGAGGACTTTATACAGCCCGACGAAAACAAAACACAGGCCGAGGCCGACCGCGAGATGCTTGATGTAATCAAACGCGATGTTGCCGAGGTGCTCATCCCCCGGGTGAAGGCACAGCTGCCCGAGGATATCAAGAAATTGTGGGGCGACGATTTTACGTTGCATGTCAACCCAACCGGAAAATTTGTTATCGGCGGTCCTCACGGAGATACCGGGTTGACCGGCCGCAAGATTATCGTTGACACATATGGAGGTCATGGCGCCCACGGCGGCGGCGCTTTCTCGGGTAAAGACCCGTCAAAAGTTGACCGTTCGGCAGCCTATGCAGCCCGCCACATAGCCAAGAATCTTGTAGCGGCCGGCGTCGCCGACAAGGCGCTGGTCCAGGTAGCCTATGCTATCGGCGTGGCCGCTCCCGTCAGCCTGTTTGTCAACACGATGGGAACAGCCCATGTCGACATGACCGACGGTGAGATATCGGATGTTGTCTCAAAGCTGTTTGACATGCGTCCGGCCGCTATCGAAAAACGACTCAAGCTCCGCAAACCAATCTATCTTGAAACAGCAACCTATGGCCACATAGGTCGCACTCCCCATACAGTAGTAAAACATTTTGCGATGGAAGACGGCACGGTGAAGCCTGTTGAGGTCGAACTGTTCACATGGGAGAAGCTCGATATGGTCGATGAAGTGAAAAAAGCGTTCAAACTTGCCTGAAAAACGGTGAAAAAATCTTTTCCCGGTCAATAAATTGCATAAAAATAGTTGCAGGATAGCTATTTCACGGGCTAAATTTTGACTATAAGGAGAAAAAGATGTATCTTTGTGCGCTAAAAACCGCCCCGGCATCAGCCGAGGGTGGTTGTCACATTTCGGAAAATCAAAAATAATCAATAATTAAATGGCAACATTAGAGAAAATCAGAAGCAGATCGGCCCTTCTATTTACGATCATTATCGTCGCTCTGCTCGCGTTTATCCTCGGTGACTTCTTCAATTCATCGAGATCTTTCTTTGGTCCCGGCACAGCCGCCGCTAAAGTACACGGTCACAAAATCGACATTCAGGAATTTAACCGCCGTGTAGAAGGTCTGCGTCAAAACATGCAGAATCAGGGCTATAGCAACGCCGACATCACAGCTCTTCAGAACCAGGTACTCAACGAGATGGTATACAATGCTCTCTTTGAGGAAGAAATTGACAAGCTCGGTATTACCGTGACCGACAAAGAGCTTGCCGCCGCCATGACCGGTCCTACAGCAATCCCCTCGCTCAACAGCCAGGTTCAGCAGCAGTTTGGTGTCATGTCGACCGACCAGCTTCACGACATCGCATTCAATCCTGCCAAGAATCAGATTCCGGCCGACGTAGCCCAGCAGCTCCAGCAATACTGGATGCAGCTCGAGCAGGATGTTGAACGTCAGCTCAAGGAACAGAAGCTTTCAAGCCTCTTTATGGGTGCGCTCACCGCCAACAAGCTCGATGCAAAAGCACTCTATGACGAAAACGCTTCGACCTCGACAATCAAATATGCAAAAGTTGACTATACCTCGCTCCAAGGTGACGAGTTTGTTCCCACCGAGCAGGAACTAAATGCAAAATATGACGAGTCAAAGAACCGTTTCCGCATCAATGAGCCCATCAGCTCAATCAACTATATCGTTGTTGACATCGTTCCGTCGGAAGATGATATGCTCAAAGCTCAGCAGGACGTTGAGGGTGCTCTCGAAATCCTCAACAACAACGAAGGTGTTGACGGACTCTCGGGTTTCTTCGTGACCAATACCACTACCAACAAGAAAGCCGCTTACACCCCTGCAGTCGCAGCCGCTATCGACTCGCTTTCGGTTGGTAAAGCACGCATCGCCAACTTTGCCGACAACACATACACTCTCGTGAAACTTCTCGGAGTCAACGAAAACCAGCGTGACGAGATTACAGTTGACGCGGCTGTATTCGGTCTCACCGATCCCTCGAAGCGCGATTCTATCATGAGCGTGCTAAACAGCGGTAAAGCCGTTGCCGATATCGAGGGTTATGTAAACTCACAGGAAGGCATGACCGTTTCTTATCTCGACCCCAACGCCGCTCAGTTTGTCGCTGTTGTGGAAGGTCAGCCCACAGGTCGCTGGTTTACTCCCGATACAGCAGCCAATGCCCAGCAAATCCGTGCGTTCCGCATCACCAATGTGGCGCCTGCCGTGACAACTTACGACGTAGCTGAAATCACCTATCAGGTTGATCCCTCGTCGACTACCGTCAATAACCTCACTGCCGGTCTCCGCGAGTTTATCGCAGCCAACAATACAGCTGAGAAATTCAGCAGCCAGGCAGCCCAGGAAGGTTTCCACATCTTCCCCGCCCAGCTCACACCCCAGTCGCTTTCAATCGCCAATGTTCCCGACACCCGCGGCGCAGCCAAGTGGGCTCTTAACGCCAAACCGGGTCAGGTGAGCGATGTTTATGGTGACGATCAGACAGGCCGTCTTGTAGCTGTAGCGCTCAATTCGGTATATGACAAGGGTTATATCACCATGGCCGACCCGATTGTCCGCGAGTATATCCGTACTCTCGTGACCAACGACAAGAAAGCCGCCAAACTGATGAGTGACTATCAAGGCAAGTCAAACTCGGTAGACGGTTATGCACAGCTGATGAATGTTGCAGTCGACACTACCGAGGTGACATTTGGCCAGCGCACCGTATCGGGCTTCCCCATCAACGAGGGTGACCTTATCGCTGCTGTTGCCGCTTCGCCCAAAGGTCAACTCGTAGGCCCGATGAAATCAAATTCGGCCGTGGTAGTCTTTGAAGTTGCCGATGTCGAGAATCAAGGCCGCGAATTTGACTATGATGTAGACCGTGTCCGTTTCAACCAGCAGCAGGGTGCCGGCATGATTGGCCGCAATCTGTTCATGATTCTTCTTGGTAACGATAAGGTTCAGAACAATCTGCTTCAGTTCTATCAGGACTAATCGCAAGACAATATAAGATGAAGATGCCGGTTCGATTGAGGTCCGGCATCTTTTTTGTGCTCAATTTATCTCAACTACCCCCGAGCGTCGATTTAAAGTGATGAATTGAAACACCACTTTGACAAGAGACGCATAAAATCAATCTATTATGAAACAGTTTATATTGTCGGCGACTGTAGCGCTGATTGTGACATTGATTATCCGCTTTACTCTTTTTACCGACGACTGTAATTTTTTTGTGGTATCAATGACTTTTGTAACGGTGCTGATAGTGATCTATGCGGTCATCCATGTGTCGCACAATCTTTGGAAACATCATAAATGAAATGACAATATTGTAAAAAAGATGGTTAAACTTGGCACATTGACCAATAATTTGTATATTTGCACAAATTGCAGGTAATGTCGCCTGATTTAATCAAAGAGCTATGAAGAAAGAAATCACCGCCGGCGAAACGATTGCAGACCGCATACGCTATCTTATTGTGAAGTCGAGAATGACGCAGATCCAATTTGCCAAGCGTATAGGTATAGACCCGTCAAATTTATCAAAACATTTGTCGGGAAAGTTGCCTATCACCGATACTCTTGTTAACCGTATCGTGGTCAATCTCGGGGTGTCAAAGCAGTGGCTCATTGAGGGAAACGATGTGCCGTTCAGCAAACAGGCGGGAGCATTGGCGTCGTTTCCGGTCGTCGGTCAGCTTGCCAACGCGGTGTCTATTCCGGTATATGATATTGATGTGACTGCCGGGTCGGACAATCTTGACGCGATGTTTACGGTCGACCGTATTTCGGGTTATGTGGCGTTGCCGCGTATCAGCAGCAACTCAATCATAGTGCATGTGAGCGGAGACTCCATGCAGCCTGAGATTATCAATGGAGGTATGATTGCGATACGTCCGGTCGATAGCTTGTCGACAATACTCTGGGGACAGATTTATGTAGTGGTGACCGAGGATTTCCGTAGGGTGAAGTATCTGCGCCGCGATCCGTCAAATCCCGATAATGTAGTGTTGCACAGCGCTAATCCCGACTATGACGACGTGGTGATACCCCGCAGCGACATAAGGTCGCTTTTCCGCGTCGAGGCTGTGCTGAACTATAAAGTGCTGGGATAGCCTGGAGTAACGTGCCGATAGGTATCCGGTCAAAAAAAGTGCCGGAGTGTATCCTTTTTGTGTCGGAAAGGGTATTTTTGGTTGTAACTTTGCATCGAAAAGTTTAACAACCAAATCTTAATCATTTATGGAAATAATAAGTTTGATCAAGTCGGGCGATGACATGGCGTGGCTTGTAGTGCTGTCGGCTGCTTACGGAGCCGTAGCGGTAGCAATGGCCGTCGATTTTGTCGTAGGAGTGAGACGGGCCCGGCTCGGTGGGATAGCGCGCCGATCACGTTCTTACAAAATGACATGTACAAAGGCGATGAAATATTTTGCGCCGATGCTTGTGCTAACGTGTGTCGACATTATCAGTGCGGCGATTTTCAGTGTACCCGCATTCACGATGGCGATGGGCGGGTTCAACATTTTTTGTGAATGGAAATCGGTGATGGAGAGTACACACGATAAAGAGGAGATAAGGCGGGCGGCCTCGACGATGTCGATAATTATTGAAAACAAGGATGAGATAGCACGCATGCTGGCTCGAATCCTTACCGAGAAACAAACAGAGGAATCGGCCGAATCTGAAGCAAAAAAGGAGGGAGGTCGCCATGCGTAAGATTACGGAAATAATCATCCATTGTACCGCCACACCGCGCGACCGCCACGTGACTGTAGAGCAGATAAGAGAATGCCATGTGAAACAGAACGGGTGGAATGACATAGGTTATCACCATGTTATATATCTTGACGGGTCGGTACATGAAGGACGTCCTGAGGAAATCACGGGCGCCCACTGTCTTGGACACAACGGCAAATCAATAGGAATCGCATATGTGGGCGGAACGGAAGCCGATGGCAGTCCGGCCGACACAAGAACACCCCACCAGAAGAGGTCATTGAAAACTCTTGTTGAAAAATTGCTCGATAAGTATCAAGGAGCAACCGTTCATGGTCACAACGAATTTGCGGCAAAAGCATGTCCGTCGTTTAATGTCGCCGCCGAATTCGGGTCTCAAGTTGTGAAAATGATTGCAGTCATAATATTGGCGTTATCGTCAACAGCGTGTGGATCAATGCGTAAAACTGTCGAAAACAAGATGGCCATGACAGAGACGGTCAACAGGCAGGAGACCGATAAAACGATGATGATAAGCCGGCTGATTGAAGAGGCCGATGTCGCGGTTACGATTGATTCGGCAGTAATCGGGTATGCCGAGCCGGGGAATAGTCCTGTGACACTGCTTAAAGGCTCGCGGATGACAGTCAATATCTCGCGGAAAAGGGCGGGGGAGTCGGTGATGGCGGCCGAAGTCAGGGAGATGGAGCTGATGCAGGCCGAAATTAACGAAGAAACTGCTGTGGACCGGGAGATTACAACGTGGAATACATGTAATTACATGCTGCTGATGATAGTCATCGCGGCAGTTGTAGCGGGATGGACAGGTTGGCGTCTTTGTCGACAAAAATGGTAAAAAGGTAAGAAAAACAGTGCCCCGATTAAACAATTACCCCCACTTTTAATCTTATATATAAAGACTCACGTTTAACCACAAACCTATAAACGATGAAAAGAATTTTAAACATGATACCGGCCATAATGATGATGATGGCCGTTGCCGTTCCCCCGGCTGTCGCTCAGGGACGTGGCACTCACGAACGCCGCGATAGGGTTGAAAACCGCAATAACAACCGAAGTGAATCGCGCGGTCACTCGACCGATAACGGACAGCGCCGCGGCAGTAATCAAAATCGAAAGGATAATAACATACAGAATAACAATCATAACAACCATCATAATAATCAGGGCGTCACCCGTCCCGGCAACAATAGTTATCGCCCCGGTAACAATAATCAAGGTGTAACCCGTCCAGGAAATAACAATAACCGTCCGGGCAATAACAATCAGGGCTATCGTCCCGATCAAAACAATCGTCCGGGTCAAGGAGTGAACCGGCCCGGAAATGCGGGTCAGCGTCCGGGAGCCAACAACCGTCCGGCAAACCGTCCCGCAACCTCGGATAACCGGCATTTTGGAGGAAACCGTCCGGCACCCCGTCCGCCGATGAATAATTTCGGGCCCAATCACCGCCCGACACACATGCCCCCTCCACCACCAAGCCGTCCCTATCGTCCGGTGTATGGGCACACCCACTATCATCGTCCTGTTCCGCCACCACCGACATTCCGTCCGCGCTATCACTTCAATCCGTTGCAGGCTATTGTAGGTTTTACATTTGGCACAGCCCTGAACGTGTCGCTCAATCTGCTCAACAATTCGGGATATACGGTCGACGGATATGCCAATGATTGTATCTACCTGAGCAATATGTCGGCTCTTGACATGTTGTGGCCCGATGCAACATTATATTACAACAACGGTTATCTCACGTCGTCGTCGTTCAGCTACTCGACCCCCTATTATGACCTGTCGCGCTACAATGCCGCCTACGCCCGACTTGCCAACATGTATGGCGCACCTGTATCCGTATCAAACGGAGGTGGAGTATCGGCCACATGGTGGGGATATGACAACCGTTATATCACGTTGAGTGTTCAGGCCATGCAGTCGCTTGGCGGCGGACTGCGCTACTATACGACATTGGTTATGGGAAACTGATGATTTTATATTAACTGAAAACAGAATATTTTTTCACGAAAGGTGAACATAAGATATTCAACCGGTTGAGCTAATTTTGCACAGCTCAAACAGGCCCGAGGGTCGCATGAGACTCACGGGCCTGTTATCTTTTATGAAGATAGCGGTGTGTCAAAATAGCAAATCGGCAATTTGCAGGGACGCGTCTTTAGCACATAAATAAGTGTTTGGATACCAATCACTACGCACCAAAGGTTTATCCCTACATCAAGAATTTAAATACACTATTCCAATTATGACACACCCATGTTTTTTAGGAAGATGGTTAAACACTTTCAGACAAAGTGTTGTTATAATTTTGATGATTCCCATGAGTCGGAAAAGTGTCGTCAGGACATCACGACCCACACGAAACTATTTATTTACAGAAAATTTGAGGCTCTATGCTACACAGATTTTATCTTTACACCGCATTTGCGGTAGCCGCTGTATCGGCTGCAACCGCACAGTCTCCTGCATCGGCAGAGCAGACTCTGACGCTTGAGCAGTGCCGTGAAATGGCGCTTCAGAACAACAAGCAGATGGCAATCAGAAGTGAAAAGGTGCGTCAGGCCGGCTATCAGCGCAAAGAGGCGTTTGCGGCTTATCTGCCGTCAATCGACTTTTCGGGAGGATATGCCTATAACCAGAAGAATATTTCCCTTTTTGATTCGGACCAGTTTCTTCCTATCAAGTCGTTTGATATGAAGACGATGAGCTATCAGTATAATCTGGTTACCAATCCCGAGACCGGTGCACCCGTCAAGGGTCCCGACGGACAATATATACCGTCGGAGGTGGCCTATCTGCCCAAAGAAGCTCTTACATTTGACATCCATAACGTGTTTTTTGGAGCCGTCACCCTCACCCAGCCTATATTTATGGGTGGCAAGATAGTGGCTATGAACAAGCTGACCCATTTTGCCGAAGAGCTGGCCGAGGCTATGAAAGACAATGAAGCCCAGAATATAATATATGCAGTCGACGCAGCCTACTGGCAGGTCGTGTCGCTTGAAGCCAAAGAAAAACTGGCGGTCAGTTATGTGAATCTTCTCGATTCACTCGACAACAATGTCGCTCTCATGCTTGAGCAGGGAGTGGCTACCCGCAGCGATAAACTCAGCGTCGATGTCAAGCTCAATCAGGCAAACGTTGACCTTGTAAAGGTTAAAAACGGTGTGGCATTGTGCAAAATGGCGCTTGCACAGCTGTGCGGACTTCCTATCGACGGAAATTACAATGTAGCCGATGACTTGTCACATGTAAATGTTGACTCGGAGGTCGCTACAGAGTATAACATGCAGGATGTGTATTCGCGGCGTGAGGATGTCAAGGCTCTCGAACTTGGCGTGAAGATGGCCGACCAGGCAAAACATGTGGCAATGGCCTCGATGATGCCAAATGTCGTTCTCCTCGGTAGCTACGGATTTTCAAACCCCAACTCGTTTAACGGTTACAAATCAAAGTTTAACGGTGCCTTTTCGGTAGGTGTCGGTGTCACTATTCCCATTTGGCACTGGGGAGGCAATTACAACAAATACCGTGCTTCAAAATCGGCCGAGACCATCATGAAACTCGAGCTTGCCGATGCCAAAGAAAAAATCGATCTTCAGGTGTCTCAAGCAGCCTTCAAAGCTCAGGAAGCTATAAAGACTTATGAGATGACGCGTTCAAATCTTGCCAAAGCCGATGAGAACCTCCGCACAGCACGTCTCGGATTCAAGGAAGGCGTGATGACCACCGACGATGTGATGGAAGCCCAGACCGCATGGCTCAAGGCCAACAGCGAGAATGTCGATGCCTCGATTGACGTTCATCTCTGTGATGTCTATCTCTCTAAAGTGCTCGGCACTCTATGAACACCAACTGATAAATAAAACATAAATAAAAACATATAAAACCTAACATATTATGGCTGATACAGTAAATACCACCGGTTCGGAGGTTAAGAAAAGAGAATCGGGATTGTTCGTAGCCGTCGGAATCATCGTAGTGGCAGTAACCCTGCTGGCACTTGCAGGTTTTCTGTTCATGAACAAACCCGCCGAGATTATAGAAGGTCAGGCCGAAGCCACCACAGTCAAAGTATCGGGTAAACTCCCGGGACGAGTACTTGAGTTTTATGTAGCAGAGGGCGACAATGTGCGCAAGGGCGACACTCTGGTTCACATACACTCGTCACTTGCCGAGGCAAAGATGCTCCAGGCCAAGGCTATGGAAACATCGACCGAGGCCCAGAACCGCAAAATCGATGCCGGTACACGCAGTCAAATCGTTCAGAGCGCTTATGACGTTTTACAGCAGGCAACCGCTGCCCGCACGATAGCCCAGAAGACTTATGACCGAATGGAAAATCTTTTTAAGGGTGGTGTTGTCAGCGAGCAGAAACGTGACGAAGCCCGTGCAGCTTTTGAGGCCGCCAAAGCCGGTGAAAGCGCAGCCCGTTCACAATATGACCTCGCTAAAGCGGGCGCACAGAAAGAGGACAAGACCTCGGCTGCCGCTCTCGTTGAGGTAGCCCGCGGTGGAGTTCAGGAAGTTCAGGCCGTCCTTGAAGACCAGTATCTCGTAGCTCCCTGTGACGGACAGATCGAGGAGATTTATCCCGAGGTCGGCGAGCTCGTCTCCATCGGCGCTCCTATCATGACCGTGCTACGTCTCGACAAGAAATATGTGACATTCAACGTCCGTGAGGAATATCTCAAAGACATGAAGATGGGTGATGAAATCGAGATAATGATTCCGGCTCTCGACAAGATGAAAGCAAAGGCCAAAATCTATTATATCAACGACCTCGGTTCATATGCCACCTGGCGAGCCACCAAGTCGACAGGACAATGGGACAGCCGCACGTTTGAAATCAAGGCCCGCACGATCGACTCTATTCCCGACCTGCGTCCCGGCATGACAATCGTCTACTTTCTCAAAGAATAAAATAGAAACAATATAATCCACCCCACACAATCAAACAATTATGCAATCAACGGGATTCATAGCCACAATAAAACGTGAGATCGGAAGACTCACCCGACGAAAAGCTTATCTTTTCGCCATGATACTCGTGCCGCTGGGGGTGGCGCTGTTTTTCCTGTCGCTGATGTCAGAGGGTCTTCCTCTCAAGGTGCCCACGGCAGTCGTCGACCTTGACAACTCTACCTTGTCGCGCAACCTGACCCGGTCGCTCCAGGCCCAGGAACTTACCGATATATCGATGAAGCTTGACAGCTACCACGAGGCAATCGAGAAGGTTCGCAACGGCGAGATTTTCGGATTTTTCTATATGCCCCATAATCTTGAAAAGGATGCGGTGGCAGGTAAGAAACCGACCATTACCTATTACTCAAACATGACCTATTTTGTGCCCGGTACACTTGCCTATAAGGGATTCAAGACCATATCGGTGACAGCGTCGGGACTGATGGCGGCAGAGAAGATAGTGGAGGTGGGTGTAAACGAATCGACCGCCGAGGTGCTGTTGCAACCGATGACAATAGACCTGCACGGACTTGGCAACCCGTGGACCAACTATTCCTATTACCTGACCAATTCTTTTGTACCGGCCGCACTTGAACTGATGATATTTCTCGTGACGGTATTCTCGATTTGTCAGGAAATCAAGACCGGGGAATCGGTACAATGGCTCGCCCGCGCCGACGGATCGATACTCAAGGCACTTGCCGGCAAGCTCGCACCCCAGACTGTGATCTTTTTTATAGTTGGAATGGCGATTGACGCGCTGCTGTTCAAGTTCAATCATTTCCCGATGAACGGAAGCTGGGGCGCGATGATACTGGCAATGTTCCTTTTTGTCGTGGCTTGTCAGGGATTTGCGTTGTTTATAACGTGTGCGATTCCCAACCTGAGAATGGCGTTGAGTATTTGCTCGCTTCTCGGTATTCTTGCTTTCTCGATTGCGGGATTCTCATTCCCGGTAGAGCAGATGTACGGTGCCATAGGCATTTTCAGTTACATACTCCCCATCAGGTATTACTTCCTGATTTATATAGATCAGGCTCTCAACGGCATACCGTTGTATTACTCGCGCGAGTATTTTGCAGCCCTGCTGGTGTTCACGCTCGCGTTCCTGCCTCTGGTTCCCCATCTCAAAAAAAATGTGGCGCGTCCGGTCTATATTCTTTGACCGTGACATTACGTTCTACCCTAACGTAAAACACAAGATATTATGATAAGATTTTTCCATAACATAAAAAGCTGGACGGCATCGCTGCTGAGGGTGACCGCCAATGAATTCAGACTTGTATTCAAGGATCAAGGCGTGTTGCTGTTTTTCTTTTTCCTCCCGCTTGTCTATCCGGTCATATATACCCTCATATATAATCCGGAAGTGCCACGCGATTTAGCGGTGGCCGTTGTCGACAACTGCCGTTCGTCACAGAGCCGTGAGCTGGTAAGACACATCGACGCGACTCCCGAAATCCATATTATAGGCTACGCTTCGTCGCTTGAGGAGGCCCGCCGCTGGAAAAACGAAAAAGCTTGTTATGGAATACTTGAGATACCGGCCGACTACTCGCACAAGCTGGGTCGCGGCGAGCAGGCCAATGTTCAGTTTTACAGCGATATGAGCTTGTTGTTGCGCTACCGGTCGTTTATGAGCGCCCTCACCGACGTGCAACTCGCTACCGGAGCCGAGATACGCAGCCAGCTCATCAATGATGCCGGTATCATAGGGCAGGGGATGGGCGGCACTCCTGTCGAGAATCAATCGTTCATGCTCGGCGATACCGAGCAGGGATTTGCCTCGTTTGTTATCCCCGGTATCGTTATTCTGATACTTCAGCAGAGTCTTGTGCTCGGTATTACCATGCTTGCGGGAACATCGGCCGACCGCCGGCGCCGCAATCGCGGCTATGACCCCGAGCAGGTAGATGCTCCGGTTGGTGCGACAATCCTCGGCAAGACATTCTGCTACATGTTTATCTACATCCCGCTTGTACTTTATATCATCCATTTCATACCGGTGATGTTCAATTTGCCTCATATCGGAGACCTGTGGGATTGTTTCCTGTTTGTGATGCCTTTGGTAGTGGCTTCGATATTCTTTGGCATGACCGTGTCGGTGCTTGTGAAGGAGCGCGAAATGTCGCTCGTCGTGGTGGTGTTCACTTCGGTGGTGTTCCTTTTCCTGAGCGGTTTGACGTGGCCGCGATATGCAATGAATGACCTTTGGGTATGGGTAGGCAACGCCGTTCCGGCAATCTGGGGCGTAGAGGGATTCATAAGGATGAACTCCAACGGGGCGTCGCTCGCGGGTAACTGGCACCCGTACATGGCAATGTGGATACTGGCTGCAATCTATTTTGTGACGGCGTGTCTGGTGGAATGGTGCAAGCGCCGTCGCGCCGTTGTCCAAAATGAAAGATATTTGCAAAACGGATGAACATTATGTGATTGATTTGCATTTTATTATAAAGCGGACGAAGGAAACCCGCCGGTGACGATGTCTGTCAGGATTTGAGTCGCCCCAAAGGCACACTTCCTCAACTATTTTAATTAACCTCATAACCCAACTAAATTATTTTATTATGTTACAGTCACTCTCAATCACAGCAGGTGATATTTACATGATGTCACTTATTTTTCTGATAGTATTTTTCGGTCTCGCACTCGTAACCGCATTCCTCACCCCCAATCGTCAGGGCGGTCGTGACAAATCGACCCGTCGCATCTGGTTTTGGGTTCTCGCCGTTGCAACCGGTATCTTCAACTATGCATACTTTGCATTTGTAGCTATCCCCGACAGCTGGATTAAACTTCCCGAGGTTGAACAGGCAATGCCGGCTAATATTCAGGCTCTCGCCGACCTTAACGCTGCAAACGTATGGGCTTCAATCGGTGTGGTAATCGTGTTTATCTTTATCGGATTTATCGTATCGCGCTGTGCTCCCAAAACCAAACTCGGCAGCTGGTTCTGATATAGGACCGATAAAAAACCTCGTTTGAGGTAATAGTAAAGATTTAAAGATGGCGGTGTGTCAAGATTGGCGCGCCGCCATTATTGTATTTAACATAAGGACGTGGAATATAACCACCTTATATAGCCTAAATGGTATATTATGTGATTTTGACGGCCCGGCAATGGACTGCCAGTGACGGTTCAGAATCGTTGAGGGGTATAGCCGCGTGAATCGAGCGTGTCAAGAAGTGCGGGAAGGTAGCGATAAAATTTATCGGTACGGGTGCTGTCGGTACCGAGGTGGATGAGGATTATGGCGCCGTCAAGACCATGAGATGTTTCGCGGGCAAGCAGTTGATTCCAAATCCACTCCGATGAGCTGTAATACGACATGTCGGGGGTGGTGTAGTCGCGATAGGTCTCGATGCCGGGAGTCATGTTGATGGGGAAGAGTCCGGCGTGGGTAAAGGCGTCGATGTGGCTCGCGTTGTACCACTCAAAAGAGGGGATGAGGATGGTCGCGCTATCACGGCTGATACCAAATTGTTTCAGATGAACGTATGCGGTCTCCATGTCGGCGAGGGCGCTATCGGGCGAGGCGAGGGTGGTGCGGTCCTTGTCCCACTCGGCAAGGAGAATGTGCCGGTCGCCGTGTGGGCCGACATAGTGGCCGTCGGCAATGGTGCGTCGTATGATTGGATGGTTTATGCTGTCACGCATGAAATTGCCGGTGAAAAAGAATGAAGCCTTGACGTTGTGGTCGGCCATGACGTCGAGTGCATATTGTCCGCCCTCAAAAGCCGAGTCGGCAGTGAAAATGAGATGGACGGTTTTATGAGATGGATCGGTGTGGACAACAGCCGCTCCAAAGCGGTCAAATTGCCATCCGGCGTCATTTTTTTGTTGGATGGTGAGGCTTGAGAGTATTATTGCAATCAGCGTTATAGCCGAGGCATGTATAATGTGTTTCATTTTTTTGATGATGGGGTTAGTCTTCAGGTGCAAAGGTAAGCAATAAAATTGACATTGGTATTGATAAATGGACAATAAGAACTTTTAGAAACGGTCAGAGAGTGACAAATAGATTTTAACTTACTTAAAAAAGTTTAAAAGGTGCTTTTAAAATGTTATTTTTAGCTATCTTTGAACCCGAATATGCACTTGTGCCAGAAAATATCGTGTATACTTGTCGGTCCGGCGTTGCTTTTTTGCGCGTGTTCGGGTCGGTCTTCGTCGTTGAATAACAGCGGAGCTGTCGCTGCTTTACCTGATAAAAAGGTTGAGGTTGTGGAATTTAACGGCGACAGTGCCTATGCCCGTGTGGCCGATCAGGTGGCTATGGGGCCGCGTGTGCCCGGTAGCGAGGCCAACGCGCGCCTTGGCCGTTATATAATCGACAGGCTCAAAAACTATGGAGCCGACACGGTGATTGTACAACGAACCGTTGGTCAGGTGGCCGGGAAGACAACTCCGGTAGTCAATATCCTCGGCCGCTACGGAGCCGACCGTCGTAAAAAGGTGCTTCTGCTAGCCCATTATGACACACGTCCGGTGGCCGATGAGGACCCTGACGAGTCAAAACGAAACCGACCGATTGACGGAGCCAATGACGGTGGCAGCGGTACTGGCGTACTGCTTGAGATAGCCCGCACTATTGGCTTGCAGATGCCCGACTCCATAGGGGTCGACATCCTGTTTGTCGATGCCGAGGATTCGGGTGATTCGGGCGATGACGATTCGTGGTGTGTTGGCGTGAAAGAGTGGGTGAAACAAATGCCCTATCCCATTGCGTTCAAGCCTCGTTACGGCATATTGCTCGATATGGTCGGCGGGCGTGATGCCGTCTTTCACCGCGAGTATTTTTCAGACCGCGAGGCGCGTCATGTCACCGACAAAATCTGGTCTCGTGCGGCGGTGTCGGGATATTCGTCACGATTTCCCAATGAAACCGGTATCCCGGTGGTCGACGATCATCTGCCGCTGATACAGTCAGGTATACCTACGGTCGACATCATCGAGAACCGTAACCCGGTGACAGGAGCATTTAACCCTACATGGCACACTCAAGCCGACAATCTTTCAAATATCGACCCGGCCACGCTCAAGGTAGTTGGACAGGTTGTATTGAATACCTTATATAACGAAAAATAAACCGTTAAAATCATTATGACTATTTCAGAAACCGAAAACGAAATAATCGACGAGTTCAGCGATATAGACGACTGGATGGACCGCTACGCCATGATTATAGACATGGGTAACGCACTCCCTCCTATCGACGAGAAGTATCGCACGCCCGAACATCTTATCGAGGGATGTCAGAGCCGCGTGTGGCTCAATGCCGACCTTGAAGATGGAAAGGTAGTCTACACCGCCGACTCGGATGCCATAATCGTCAAAGGCATCATCTCGATGCTCATCAAGGTGTTGTCAAATCACACACCCGATGAGATTTTAAGCGCCGACCTCAGCTTTATTGACAAAATAGGCCTTGCCGAACACCTGTCGCCTACCCGCTCAAACGGATTGCTGGCGATGGTGAAGCAGATGAGAATGTATGCTCTGGCCTATAAAACCCGACTTGAGAACAACAAATCTTAAATATAAACCTTAAATAAACAAAATCATGTTCAAAGACCAACCAAAGGGGTTGATCCCCGCCGCCCTCAGTAACATGGGCGAACGTTTCGGCTATTACATCATGAATGCCGTGCTGGTCTTGTTCCTCTGTTCAAAATTTGGACTCTCGGAGGAAACAAGCGCGCTCGTTTACTCGTTCTTCTATGCCGGTATTTACCTCCTCAGCCTTGTCGGAGGTGTTATCGCCGACCGTACCCAAAACTACAAAGGCACCATCATCAGCGGTCTCATTGTGATGACCTGTGGTTACTGCCTTCTCTCAATTCCCATCCTCTCGACAGCGGACAACATCTCGTGGCTCCTGCCCCTGACTTGCTTCGCCCTTTTCCTCATCGCGTTTGGTAACGGCCTTTTCAAAGGTAACCTCCAGGCTATCGTGGGTCAGCTCTATGACAACCCCAAGTATGCCGACAAACGTGACTCTGGCTTCCAGATTTTCTACGTGTTTATCAACGTGGGCGGTCTGATTGCTCCCTTTGTCGCTCCCATGCTCCGCAGCTGGTGGCTCGGCGTTCACAACTTTACTTACAACGCCAAACTTCCTGCCCTTTGCCACGAGTATCTTAGCGTGACCGACAACATGTCGATGGAAAACGCCAACAACCTCTATGCCCTCATCTCTGAGGTAGGCGGTGACGCAGCCGGCAACATTCAGGCTTTCTGTACCGAATATCTTGAAGTGTTCAACACCGGTATCCACTACTCGTTCATCGCGTCGGTGGCCGCTATGTGTATCTCACTCTGCATCTTCATGATTTTCAAGAACGGTCTTCCCAACCCCAGCGCCAAAGCAAAAACTGCTTCTGTTAAAATTTCGGACGAAGAACGCGCTAAAATGGCCAAAGAAATCAAACAGCGCATGCTCGCCCTCTTTGCAGTGCTCGGCGTTGTAATCTTCTTCTGGTTCTCATTCCACCAGAACGGTACTTCACTCTCACTTTTTGCCCGTGACTTTGTCGATACATCGACAATCGCTCCCGAAATCTGGCAGGCAGTCAATCCCTGTTTCGTTATCATCCTCACCCCCGTGGTAATGGGTCTCTTTGCAGCTCTCAGCGCCCGTGGCATCGAAATCTCAACTCCCAAAAAGATCGCCATCGGTATGGGACTCGCAGGCCTTGCATTCCTCTTCCTCGCCGTTTACTCAAACATCGCAGGCTATCCCTCGGGAACCGAATTCCGTGAAATGCCCGTAGCCGAGTCAAGCTCAATGCTCGCCGGCCCCTGGGTGCTCATCCTCCTCTATTTCTTCCTGACAGTAGCCGAGCTCTTCATCTCGCCCCTCGGTCTTTCGTTTGTATCTAAAGTGGCTCCCTCTCACATGCAGGGTCTTTGCCAGGGACTCTGGCTCGGAGCGACCGCCCTCGGTAACCTTCTCCTTTGGATTGGTCCGTTGATGTACAACGCATGGCCTCTGTGGCAGTGCTGGACGGTGTTCCTCGTTGTATGCCTCGTATCGATGGGCGTGATGTTTGCCATGGTTAGCTGGCTCGAACGCGTAACCTCGGCCCACGCTTGAAAAAAATCCGTCAAGGATTAAAATAAATTTTGCTAATCGGACGAAATATCGTATCTTTGCCGCGCAAATCGAGACTCTGTCCGGTTAGCAAAGTAATTAACCTATTTTATTAACCATTTTTTAATGACTGAAGAAGTAAAAAACTCTCCGATCGAAGACTTCGATTGGGATGCCTATGAAAAAGGCGAAACCAACGGTGAGAAATCACGCGAAGAACTCACCAAAACCTATGACGAATCGCTCAACACCGTCAAAGACAAAGAAGTAATCGAAGGTACCATCATCGCCCTCAACAAACGTGAGGCAGTGGTTAACATCGGCTACAAGAGCGATGGCATCATTCCCGTAAGCGAATTCCGCTACAACCCCGATATCAAAGTCGGCGACGTTGTCGAGGTCTTCATTGAAAACCAGGAGGACAAGAAAGGACAGCTTATCCTCTCTCACCGCAAAGCCCGTGCTTCTCGTTCGTGGGAACGCATCAACCAGGCTCTTGCAAACGACGAAATCATCAAGGGTTACATCAAATGCCGCACTAAGGGTGGTATGATCGTTGATGTATTTGGTATCGAAGCTTTCCTCCCCGGATCTCAGATCGATGTTAAGCCCATCCGCGACTACGACATCTTCGTTGGCAAAACTATGGAATTCAAAGTTGTTAAAATCAACGAGGAATTCAAAAACGTTGTTGTCAGCCACAAGGCTCTTATCGAGGCCGAGCTCGAGCAGCAGAAACACGAAATCATCAGCAAGCTCGAAAAAGGTCAGGTTCTCGAAGGTACTGTCAAGAACATCACCTCTTATGGTGTATTCATCGACCTTGGCGGTGTTGACGGTCTTATCCACATCACCGACCTCTCTTGGGGCCGCGTAAACCACCCCGAAGAAGTTGTTCAACTCGACCAGAAACTCAACGTCGTTATTCTCGACTTTGACAACGAGAAAAAACGTATCGCTCTTGGTCTCAAACAGCTCCATCCCCATCCCTGGGATGCTCTCAATCCCGATCTCAAAGTCGGTGACAAAGTTACCGGCCGCGTAGTTGTAATGACCGATTACGGTGCATTTATCGAAATTGCCCCCGGTGTTGAAGGTCTCATCCACGTGAGCGAAATGTCTTGGAGCCAGCACCTCCGTTCGGCTCAGGACTTCATGAAAGTAGGCGACGAAATCGAAGCCGTTGTCCTCACTCTCGACCGCGACGAGCGTAAGATGTCTCTCGGTCTCAAACAGCTCAAAAAAGATCCCTGGGAAGATATCGAAGTACGTTATCCCATCGGCAGCCGCCACACTGCAAAAGTTCGCAACTTCACCAACTTCGGTGTATTTGTTGAAATCGAGGAAGGCGTTGACGGTCTTATCCACATCAGCGACCTCTCTTGGACCAAAAAAATCAAACACCCCAGCGAATTCACTCAGATCGGTGCCGACATCGATGTTCAGGTTCTCGAAATCGACAAAGAAAACCGTCGTCTCAGCCTCGGTCACAAAC
>JAIDNJ010000063.1 GCA_029063895.1 Muribaculaceae bacterium
ACCCTACACTGGCATTGAAAATGTCCTGCTGATGGGTGTATTGGAGCGAGAACGCATAGTTGAGCGTGGAGATGGCTCCGCGGTTGAGTCGCCATGCTCCGTTGATGGCAAATCGGAATGCGTCTTCAGTGTTTTTGTAATATTCCCCTTTGAGCATTGATTCATCGCTCTTTGTGTCGCTGATATTGCCCGAATAGGTCGCTTTTACATTGAAAGTCAATGGTGTGGTTGACTGCATGAATGTTTTTGAATAGGCAACGTTGGCTGCCACGCGGTCATAGCCGAGATAGGTTTTGCGTCGGTCGGCGTTTGATTTTGTGTAGTCGACGTTGAAGTTGAACGATCCGCCGTTGTTGCGGAGGCGCAAACCTTTGCCGACAGAAAACAGATAGGAGTTGGGGTCAACTTTGGCGGTAGCGGTCCATGGGGTTGCACCGGCTTTGGTGTTGATGATGACCGCTCCCGAGGTTAAGTTACCGTATTCAACCGAGGGAATACCGCGGATAACCTCAATCGACTCGATGTTGTCGGGTGACACCTGACGCAGGTCAACACCGCGGCCCGAGGTGGTCTGGTCGTTCATCGTGTTCTGGAGCACTGACGAATTGTTTCCCGAACGTGCGGTCGAGAAAACCTGAAGGTTGGCGTCGTTTGACATGGGCGCGCCGTCAAGCACTACTGCTGTACCGAGGGCATTGTTGGCGTTTTTACCGGCGTCGATTTCTCGGATTGTGGCCTGACCCGCATTTGACAGGTCGGGATTTTTTGTCAGCGCACCCGGCAGGAGCTGAAGCATGTCTTCGACGCTTTTGGCCTGAAGGTGCTGGATGGCGGCCTGCCCGATGTTTGAGGTGGCGCCCATTTTGCTTTCCTGAGCGGTTACCACTACCTCTTTGAGAGCGAGACTCGAGGGTTTAAGAGCGATTTTGAGTTTGGGAGTGACACCATTGGCTTTTACCACAAACTCGCCTTTGGCTGTTTCATAACCAAGATAGGAAATTTCATATTGATACTTGCCGGGTTCGAGTTTGGTAAATGTAAAATTTCCGTCGTTGTCGGTAATCGCCCAGTCAAGGGTGTTGAGGCGGACGAGGGCCTGTTCGATGGGAGAGCCGTCGTCGGCGTCGGTTACGACTCCGCTTACGGAGCCGGTCGCGGCTTGTACTTGAAGGGAAGCCAGCAATGCCAAATAAAGGCATGTCAAGAGTCGCAAAGTTTTCATTAATTAGTTGTGCGAATAATGATTGTTATTACTGCATTCACATAGAAATTTGCGGTTAAAATCATTGATTATGATTTCAACCGTATTTTTACATGGAAATGATCTAAGTGAATGCTCGGAGTTAATTTGTGCAAAATTACTAAATTAATTTAACAAAAATGTTGGTTTTGTGCAGAAATGTTCTAAAAATCGGGTTTTGTATGCCATTATGTTATCATTTTAGAGCCTATTTTAAATTTATGTATTTGTTGAATACAAAGGTACTTAATAGGTAGCTGTGGCACAATACTCACATTTGGGTATATTTCAGGCTTTTGAATATCGTTTGTTAATATTCAAGTAAAAAAGATAGCGCCGTGTCAATTATGACACAGCGCCATCAAGTATGTCAGTATTTGATAATACTGTTATTTTGCAGCGTTCTTTTTAGTCGTTTTGCGCGCTTTAGGCTTGTCGGCTTTAGGATCATCGGGTTTGGCCGTGTCTTCGTTCTTTTCGAGGTTGAGACGCATTGTCGCTACTTCTTTGTTGAGAGTCTCGATTTCGCGGGCCTGATTACGGATAGTGGTGAGGAGTGAGTTCAGCTCTTCGTTTTCGATAGAAAGAGGGTACTGTTCTTCTACTCGGACAATAAAATCAGACAGAACGTTCATATAATTGGTAAATGCCTGATAAGGTGTCTCGTAGGGACTGAAGTGGCTGTGAACCTCACCGTCGGCCATGTGTTTGGTCGACATATAGAAGAAGTGGTCAGAAGCCTGGAGGTAATTCCAGTCTTGTTTGAGGCGGCGGTCGTCACAGAGGCGCACGCGCTCGGCTACCGAATAAAGTTTGTCAAAGGCTTCTTTCTGGAGTTTGTTGCCGAGCCATGCCGAAGTGTCGCGGGCTTCGTCGGCCCATGAAATCGGGTGGAGAATCGAGAGTTCGCCGGCGGGTTTGAGTTTTGATATGGCCTGTGAGGGGGTGAGGAATTCGACTCCGCGTTCGGCGGCGAAGCGGGGAAGTGCTTCGAGGAACTGGAATATACCCGATTCGGCCGGCTGGAGCTGGCCAAATGTCTCGAGGTTCATGAACAGGTTGATAATCTGTTCTTCGGCGGGAGTCGATGCAATCCAGTCGATATATTTGTCGGCGGTGAGGGGATATTCGCTCCACTCGGTGTTGGAGAAGCGGAAAGCGATGTCATCGCTGAGCTTGTCGTTTTTGAGCAGAAGTTTGAGTTTGGGAGCCGATGCCGCTGTATAGATATAATTGGGCGATTTCCAGCCAAGAATGTGTTTGGCTCCCTCGGTGATGACACCTTTATAACCCATAGAGAGAATCTGAGGAGCCATTTCGTCACAATAGATAAGCTCGGTGTTACGTAATACTTTTGGTTTTACTCCGAGCTGCTGTTCGAGCATGGTGTCATGCGCTTTGACCTGTTCGGCAAACTCAATCGGGTCGGTGAGCGATGCCAGAGAGTGAGCATAGGTCTCGGCGAGGAACTCCACTTTGCCGGTGGCTGCCAGCTTTTTGAGGATGTCGATAAACTCGGGCACATAGGTCTGGAATTGCTCAAACGCAACACCCGAGATTGAGATTGCACACTGGAATTTGCCTTTTGTGCTCTCGATCATGCGCAGGAGTGTCTCGGCTGCGGGGATGTAGCTGCGGTGGGCAATCGAGGTTATGATGTCGTCATTGGCAAAATCATCATAATAGTAGTGATCGTTGCCGATGTCAAAAAAGCGGTATCGTTTGAGACGGAAAGGCTGATGGATTTGGAAGTAGAAACAGATTGCTTTCATTTTTGTTTCCGGTGTTTATGAGGTGTTGTGTTATAATTTTATTTGTTATAGTTGGCCAGAACCCGGCGATAGATGTCGATGACTTTGGCCCCGGCCTTGTCCCATGTTATCTGGGCTACCTCGGCGAGTCCGTCCTCGCGAAGCTGGTTATACATTGCCGGATAGGTTATGATGGAGTAGATGGCATCAGCCATCGCGTCGATGTCCCAGTAGTCGGTTTTGATTACATTGGTGAGAATCTCGGCACATCCGCTCTGTTTCGAGATGATTGAGGGCACTCCCATCTGCATGGCTTCGAGCGGTGAGATTCCAAATGGCTCGGACACCGACGGCATCATGTAGACGTCACTTGCCTTGAGCATCTCATAAACCTGTTTGCCTTTCTGGAAACCGGGGAAGTGGAATCGGTCGGCGATGCCGCGCTCGGCTGCCAACTGAATCATCTTGTCCATCATGTCACCCGATCCTGCCATGACAAAACGCACGTTGTGGTCGAGTTTGAGAACTTTTGCGGCAGCCTCGACAAAATATTCGGGACCTTTCTGCATGGTGATTCGGCCCAGGAATGTCACGATTTTTTCTTTGGGCTTGGTGACCTCGACGTTGAGCAACTCGGGACTTAGGGGCACGACAGCGTTGTGGACCGTGGTTACTTTTGCGGGGTCGATGCCATATTTCTCGATGACTGTCTGGCGCGTAAGGTTTGACACCGTGATGATGTGGTCGGCATGAATCATACCGTCACGCTCGATGTTGAATACCGTTGGGTTTACGTTGCCGCGCGAGCGGTCGTAGTCGGTGGCATGGACATGTATTACGAGCGGCTTGCCGGTGACCTGTTTGGCATGAATACCGGCGGGATAGGTGAGCCAGTCGTGAGAGTGGATGATGTCAAATTCTTCAGTACGTGCTACAACACCTGCCATAATAGAGTAGTTGTTGATTTCCTCAAGCAGGTTGTCGGGATATCGTCCCGAAAACTCTATGCACCCCAAATCGTTGGTGCGCATGTAGTTGAAGTCGGCATAGATGTGGTCGCGGAGGCGGAAGTATTCGGCCGGGTCCATGACGTTGCCTATGCGGCTCTCGACATATTCCCACGAAACATCGCGCCATGCCACCGGCACCTGGGAAGCACCGATTATCTTGGCAAAGCTCTTGTCTTCGTCACCATAGGGTTTGGGGATGACAAAGGTGATTTCCATGTCGCCGTTTTCCCACATGCCGCGGGTGAGACCGTAGCTTGCGGTTCCTAATCCGCCGAGGATATGAGGGGGGAACTCCCACCCAAACATTAACGCTTTCATTTTTTATTCTTTATCAAGGATGGTGAGTTTACTGTTCAAATTTTTTGAGATTGCGGGTGGTTCGGAGCACCTCGGCTACGTTTGTCGCATGACTGATGGCGCCTCGTCCCAGGAACGGCGGGTTGGCGTCATAGAGCTGGGAGAGCGAACCGATGCAACCCTGCGACATCTCGTCCTCAAAGCCAATCATCATGCGGTCGATATATCCGACACCGCTGAACCCAAACACCTTGAGATAAGCATCGGCATAGAATCCCATGAGCCAGGGGCGTGCGGGGCCCTGATGAAGTGCGAGCTCGCGGTCACGCGGCGATCCTAAGTAGAACGGACGATATCCGTAGCTTTTGGGCGAGAGCGTGCGCAGCCCTTTTGGGGTGAGCAACTCGCGGGTGGCGACGTCAAGAACGCCTTTTCGCTGGCGACGGTCAAGGGGTGAATAGTCAAGACCTATCGCAATCACCATGTTGGGACGTACTTCGGGCGAAGCAAAGGTGTTGTCTACATAGTCATAGAGGTAACCGTAGTCGTTTAGGAATGTGTCGACAAACGGCTTTTTCATTTTCTCGGCCAGGGCTTTCCAACCTTCGGCCATTTCTTTGTATTCGGGCACGTCGCCAAGAAGTTCGGCTCCAAACATCAGGGCGTTGTAATAGAGAGCATTGAACTCAACAAGGTAGCCTGTGCGCGGAATGACGGGATGGCCGTCGATAGTCGAGTTCATCCATGACACGGGATAAGACGTGCCGGTAGTTGATATCAGACCGTTGTCGGGATTGACCGACAGGTTGGGATGACCGTTGTCAATGATGTAATTTATGATTTCGGCCAAATCGCTGCCATATCGTTTGATTGTTTCTTCCTTGCCTACCGTCTTGCAATATTGCTGGATGGTCCATATTGCCCAAAGGGGTATGTCGGGGAGGTCAATTCCGTCAATACGTTCCGATTTTTGACCGTTTTCGATAAAGTTTTTGAGCGCGCGGAGAGCTGTACCCATGATTTTTTCAAAATCCTCGCGGTGGTTGATGGCAAGAGTGTTGCCCGGCAGTGACATGAAAGTATTGCGGGCCAGAACTACACCCCAGGGATAGCCCGAGAGCATATATTGATCTTTACCGTCGGACAGATAGAACTGTTTGGCCGAGTTTTTGAGGCAGTTAAAAAAACTTGAGCGAGGTGTGCGCGACTGGAGCTCGGCTTCATACATTTTGTTGAGCGAGCGTGGTGAAACCTCGCTTATGCCCGCCGAGAAAATAATCGACTCCCCTTTTTTTATTGAAATCTGAAAATATCCGGGCACCCAAAGGTCTTCACTGTAGGGCACTCCCCTCTCAAGGTCCTTGACATACTCGATGCCGTTGTACCAGTTTGGTTCGTTGACCCATTCGGGTTTGCGGTTGAACTGCATGTAAAGAGTTGGATAACCGTCATAGAGACAAGTGGCCACACCGTTGTTGACCGGCGTAATGTCGCGGTTGAGAGCATCGTTGGCAATGCAGAGCTCGTTGACGTCGCGGAACGCGAGAAACGGTCTGAACTGCAATGTTGTCGGCGAGTGGGCTTCCACAAGAGTGTATCTGATGAGGATGCGGTTTTCTTTAGAGATGAAAACTTTTTCTTTGGTGAGGATGACACCGCCCACGCGATAGGTCATCCTGGGCACGTTTTCACAGTCAAATTCGCGGATATACTTGTGACCGTTGGGGCTATAGACCCCTCCACGATAACGGTGGATGCCGAGATTGAAAGGCGCTCCGTGCTGGATGACGGTCTCGTCGAGCGATGAAAGCAGCACGTGAGGACGATAGCCCTTGCCTTGTAAAGGAATAACAAGGAGTCCGTGTTGTTTTCGAGTGTTGCAACCGACAATTGATGTGCAGTGATAGGCACCGGCCTGATTTGTGCGTAACATCTCTTTGGGAAGCGACTGCTCGAGGTTGATCATCAAGTTTTTGTCAAACTTCAGATAACTCATATTGTGGCTTGTTTTTGGTTTTATAGGGTGTATATTATTTGATTGACGAATATAGTGATTAAATCCGACTATGTAAAACGAAAACAACTTTTTGCTTGATTTCTGTTAATTATTTAACAATTTTTCACGCATAAATGAAAGCTCACCCCTACTCGGTATGGAACAAGGATGAGCTTTATGCTTTAGGTTATTGATGTCGGACGGTTTATTTAAATCGCCAGGTGAGCGTTCCTTTCTGGTCGCGTGAGCCGTCGGGGAGCGCTGAGAAGCGGGTTTGTCGTGATGCCTGTATCGTGCGTTTGCGCAGGTCGGGATCGGCCGAAGCGGGGCCGTCGCCTCCGGCATATGATGCTGATGTTACTACTCCCTCGGGGTTGACAGTGACCGATATGCGGATTGTTCCTGTCTTACGGCTTGTATTGGCTCCCCACGATAAGATAGTGCGTCCTGCAAGGTCGTGGCCGGCGGTGCCGTCGATGGTTCCGCTGACAGCATTCCCCTCTCCTACCCCGCTGATACCTTCACCTTTACCGGTACCTCCGAAGTTCATCTGGTTTTTGATTTTATCACGTGAAGCCTGCTCGCGGCGGGCCTGTTCCTGACGCTCGAGTTCTTCTTTGGTAGGACCGGTTTTTTCGGGTACCGGTTTTTTACGCACTTTGGCGGGTGATTCTTTTTCGGTAGATACTACCGGAGCCGGTATTGCCTTTTCACCTCCGTCGGCAATGCTCTCACCGTCGCTTATCGAGGTGCCTTCTGATGGCGCTTCGGGCGCATCGGCCGGAGTCTGATCGGTGATCATATCACCAAGGTTGATATAGTCGTTGACATAGAGCACCTCGGGATCGTCGGGGATGCGTTCATCCTCGGGGTCGGCCGGGGGCCATGTCAGAAAGGTGGCACAGAACGATATGAGCACCACGGCGTGAACCGCCAGAGCGGCGATTAAAGCAACGATTCGGTCACGCGGGGTGGAATTCATGAGTGTGGTTGATGTTTAATTGTCTGATGGGTCAGTTATATCGGTGGCGGGCACTGCTTTGGCGGGCGCCGGTTTGGTGGCAAGCACCATTTTGAGGTTATTCTCGGCTCCGATATTGAGAATCTCTACGATGCGGCCATAGGGCACCGATTCGTCGGCATATAATGCGATATAGGCTTCGGGGTCTTGGGTAGTGGCGAGTTTCAGGAATGTGACCAAAGTCGAGTTGTCCATAGGCTGTGGCTCCTCGCCGCCATACGAAGCAAAGATGTTGCTGTCGGCATCGATATATACTGTTGTGCCCGGTTTGATGGCTGTCTGCTGTGAGCTTTGAGGCAGGTTCACGTCGATTGCTGTCGGGAAGACAAAAGTCGACGTAACCATGAAAAATATGAGCAGCAGAAAAATGACGTCGGTCATCGAAGCCATCGAAAAGCCGGCCATCATTTCGTGTTGACGTTTGAATGCCATTTTGTTGGTGTTGATAATTTTTAATTTTGCCGTCCCGTGTTATTCGGCGGGTTCGTTAAGAAGGTCCATGAACTCCATCGTTTTTGCTTCGAGCAGGTTCATGACATAGTTGATGCGGGCTACAAGATAGTTGTAGGCAAATAGAGCGATGATACCCACCACAAGACCGGCCACGGTGGTGACGAGGGCTGTGTAGATACCGGCCGAGAAGGTGGCGATGCTGGCGGCGTTGCCCTGGGAAGCGATGTCAAAGAATGCCTGTACCATACCTATAACCGTACCGAGAAAGCCTACCATCGGCGCACCGGCGGCTGTCGTTGCCAGCCAGGGAAGTCCCTTGCCGAGACGAGCCACCTCGATGTTGCCTGTATTCTCGATTGCCACGAGCACGTCGTTCATAGGACGGCCTATGCGGCTGAGACCTTTGGCAATCAAACGCGAATAAGGGGTGTTGTCTTTTTTACACAGGTTCATGGCGCTTTCAAGCTCACCCTCGTGCACATATCCTTTGATTTTTTTCATGAAGCTCTCATCGTTGCGTGCCGAACGGTTGATGACGATAGCCCGCTCCACAAAAATATAAATGCTGATTAATGACAGGAGTGCCAGCGGAATCATAAGCAGGCCTCCCTTGAGACAAAGGTCCCATATCGAAAGAGAGACTACGGTTTCGACCGGATCGGGTGCCGGTGCCGGAAGTGTGGCGGCTGCTGTCGTCAGTGTGTCGTTAAGAATTTGTACGGTGTCGAGTAAAAGCATGATTGCGATTATGTTGTGTAGGGTTAATTTTAGTGGATGAGTGCTTGCTTGTAGGCGGCGATGGTTTTTTCGAGACCAAGGTATAGAGCATCACAAATCAGGGCGTGACCAATCGAGACTTCGTTGAGAAATGGAACACGTGAATGAAAGAATGCAAGATTTTCAAGACTCAGGTCATGACCGGCATTGACGCCGAGACCGGCGGCATGAGCTGCCCGGCTTGCCTCGACAAACGGTGCCACTGCATTCTCGGGGTTGGTGGGATACATGTCGGCATAGGGCTTTGTGTAAAGCTCTACCCTGTCGGTGCCGGTACGGGCGGCGGCCTTGATATTGTCAGGGTCGGTTCCTACAAAAATTGATGTACGGATACCGGCTTCGCTGAAACGGGCTATTATGTCGCTGAGAAATTCAAAGTTGGCTTCCACATCCCAGCCGGCGTCTGATGTGAGCTGGCCCGGGGCATCGGGAACGAGTGTCACCTGCTCGGGTTTTACCTTGAGGACAAGGTCGATAAACTCGGGTGTCGGATTTCCCTCGATGTTAAACTCGGTATGGACCAGCGGTCTCAGGCTGAAAACATCGTCACGGCGTATGTGACGTTCGTCGGGGCGCGGGTGCACCGTAATGCCGTCAGCGCCAAAACGCTGACAGTCGGCTGCGACTTTGAGTACATCGGGGTTGTTTTCGCCTCGGGCGTTACGTAGCGTCGCAATTTTGTTTATGTTGACACTCAGGTTGGTTGTCATTGTGAATTTAAATGGTAAAAAATGTCGGTATTGAGAAGTCAGACAATAATATATGTCTGTTTTTTCGTCAAGTCGATAAAAAATTGTATATTTGTAAAACTTTCTGAGTGCAAATTTAGTCAGAATAAACAAAACTTCGAAAAAAATTGACGATAAAAGATTATACAGACATAAAAAACATCTCGACCCAGCTCGATACAGAGGCTCTTTATCATCGACGTTTCCCGCGTAACGACGAGTCGACCGAGCTGACTCTTGCTGTTCGTCCGGCCGATTACAGCGGGTCGATATTGGCACGTGCGGTCGAGGATTGTAATGCCAACGTCATCAACCTCAACGTCACCGGTGACCGCACTGACGACGGTTATCTTCTTGTTGACCTGAGGGTCGACGTTGTCAACGGCGAGGCTGTTGTGCGATCGCTCGAACGATATGGATTTGAGGTAGTTGATTTTGTATCGCCCGATGATGGCGGGTTTGATTCGGCTCGTGACAGGGCAAATGAAATTTTGAGAATACTTGACATTTAAAATGATACCACCGAGATGGAAAGTACACCGACTTTAACCATTGCAGTCTATGGCAGCCGACATCAGGGCGAGAATGCCGAGGCGATTTTCAATTTGCTCCGTGAACTGTCGGAGCGTGGATGCCGTCTTCTGGTACATTCCAAGCTCATGAATCATTTGAGCGAGCTGATCGGTCAACGTTTTGCCGAGACAATAAACCTTTATGGCACATCGTCCGACTCCAGGTTTGATGCCGACCTCGCCCTGAGTATAGGCGGTGACGGCACATTTCTCCGCACTGCCCGATGGGTAGCCGACAAGGAGATACCCATTCTCGCCATCAACACCGGTAATCTCGGCTATCTCACGGCCTTTGACATCTCGGAAACAGGGCTTATCGCCGATACATTGTTTTCAGGAAAGTTCAAGATTGAAAACCGGTCATTGCTCAAGATTGACGTTGACGGTCATTCGCTCGATATATGGCCTTATGCGCTAAACGAGGTTGCCGTGCTGCGCAACGAAACGGCGTCGATGATTACTGTTGACACTCTTCTCGACGGTGATGACCTCGCTTCTTATCTTGCCGACGGACTGATAGTGTCGACTCCGACCGGTAGCACCGGCTATAATCTGTCGGTGGGTGGCCCGGTGGTTCAGCCGACGTCACCGACACTTGTGGTCGCTCCGGTAGCGCCCCATTCCCTCACCATGAGACCGCTTATAATTGCCGATTCATCTGAGCTCACATTTACAGTCACTGCCCGTTCCGAGACATTCAAGCTCAGTCTTGACGGTAACTATGTGACACTCCCCTGCGGCCTCAGCTTTACCGTTTCAAAAGCTCCGTTTGTGGTCCGGGTGATTCAACGTATCGGGTTTAACTTTGCCGACCGTCTCCGTCATAAACTTTTGTGGGGTGTCCGTACCTGATATTTGTCCGATATGATAATTAAGACGGGGACCGTTATCCACTATGAGGGTATAGGACCGGTGAGATTTGTCGTGCGTCCGAGTTCGCGCAAGGTGACGGCTAAATGGAAAGACGGCATTGTAAGGTGCAACATTCCACCCGGTCTTACTCCTGAAAATATAGCTCCGGTTATCCGCGACATGGTGCCGGTGATGAACCGATGTCGCAACACTTTTGCTTTTGACGAGCACGAGGGATTTAAAATTGACGGGTGGAAAGTCGAGTTTATCCGCTCAACAACGACCGGCAATGCCGTGTCGGCTACCTACTCTACTGCCGGATGTAAAATATCAGTTCCGTTGTCGGCCGATTTCAATGATTCAGACTTTACCCGTCGTGTCAGTGCACTTCTTTGCCGGGTGGCGGCCTCGATAGCACCACGGGTATTGATTCCGTTGGCACGCGAGGTCGCTGCGGGTGTCGGTGTCAGTCCCGATTTGTGGCGCATATCCCACGGTCATCGCACCCTTGGTTTCTGTAACCCGCGACGCGAGATTGCTTTGAGCTATATGGTCATGTTTTTACCACGTGAATTGAAAGAATATATCATTTGCCATGAACTCGCCCACCTCACCGAGATGAATCATAGCGACCGATTCCACCGGTTGTGTGACAAATACTGTGGTGGCCGCGAAAAAGAGCTTGTCGACAAGGTGCGCCGTTATAAATGGCCTGTTCTCCGATAAACTTCTTTTAGCATGTGACCTGACTCTGGAGTCCGGTCGTTTTTAAACATAATCGTGCCATGTGACGTTATATGTTAAATGTAATAACGTTTCAAAATTTATCGGTTATGTTTACAGCTCTCATTCCAACACATCAAGTCGGAGCATGGCTTGTCAGTCACATAGATGCTTTTCTTGATAAAATCGGTCTCAAGAATGATCAGACTATTGAGGCATTCATTTATATTTGTGTAATTGTAGCGCTTGCTATTATTATTGGCTGGGCGGTAAGAAAAGTAATACTTTTTATAGCTGAAAAGGCCATGAAATTGCATCCTACCGATATTGGTAACGAACTGTTGCAGCAAAATATATTCACTAAGGCTTCCCACATCATTCCCCCGCTTGTATTTCTTGCGCTCATTCCGTTTGCGTTTGAAACCGATAATCATACACTTGCGCTTATCGAGAAGTTTGTGCTTATCTATTTCCTCATAATGCTTGGTATAGGATTAAATTCAATCCTGACTTTTATGTGGGTTCATTTTGATTCTCATGAAAACACAAACAAGCATCCCTTGCGCGGTCTTCTCAATACAGGCCACGGCATAGTGTGGATTCTCATAGTAATCTCGATATTGTCTATAATAATAGGAAAATCACCTGGCGCTATTCTAACCGGTATCGGTGTTTTTGCAACAGCGTTGATGTTGATTTTCAAGGACTCGATACTTGGCTTGGTCGCCGGTATCCAGCTGTCCCAAAACGACATGCTCCGTGTGGGCGACTGGATTGTCGTGACCAACACGCCTGCCAACGGTACGGTTATAGAGGTGACGCTCACCACTGTCAAGGTGCGCAACTGGGACAATACCATTATAATGGTTCCCCCCTACACTCTCGTGTCGACTTCGTTCCAAAACTGGCGCGGTATGACCGAATCGGGAGCCCGACAAATTGCACGCTATTACTACTTTGACAACGAGTCGATCAAGGCTATTGACGATGCTACGGTTGACAGTCTTGTGGCTAAATTCCCTATTTTGAAAACGTTTGTCGATGATGCCCGTCGTCGTAAGGCTGCCGGTCAAGGACCTCAATACAATTCTAACATCTCACCGGTCAACGGTACAATCGACACCAACATGGGATTGTTCCGTGCCTATCTGGGCTTGTATATGACTGCCGACGACGCTATCAGCAAGGATCAGTATATGCTTGTTCGCCTTCAGCAGCCAACCGAGTTTGGCACGCCCCTCCAGCTCTTTGTATTTACTCCCCATAATCAATGGCCTGCCTATGAGGCTGTCCAGAGTGCGCTCTTTGAGCATATTGCCGTTGTCGCTCCCGAGTTCGGCCTCAAAATCTACAATGCTCCCGACCACAACCGTTTTGAGGTCGAGATGTCACAGGAGGACGCTCTCCCGGTGCCAGGAAAGCCAGTTCCCGGTATTCAGGCCACGCCGACCCAGGCGACTCCCGATGCCAAATAAGCATTTGATAATTTTTTAGGGACTATCCGTAGTAATATAAAATTGGTCGGAGACCAACAACAAACATAAACCCCGCCATGGAGCGACAGCTGCCTGGTGGGGTTTAATACTGTTTATCGTCTCAGACGATACGATTTATGTTTTGATGCTTAATTGTTGATCAACAGTGGTTTGCATTCCTTTCGTGCCGAAGACACATCCCTACATCGACTAATAAAAAGGCGGCCTATCGTTTTTTGATATGCCACCCAGATGATTATTGCGCAAATGTTTATTTTGTATTTTGCTTGTTTATCGGAGTCGCCCTGTATCCGATTTTCTTGAAAGCGGGAATGAGTTTATCGACCGATGTTTTTGTCTTGTCAAATTTAACGGTGACAGTTGCGCTTTTGATTGAAGTATCAATGCGTTTGATACCTTTTTCAAAACGGAGATTTGTTTTGATTTTATTTTCACAGTTGACACAGTGCATTGGCGGATTGACTGAAAAATTAACGATAGTATCGTTGTCGGCTGCAATGGCCGAGAGTGATACCGAACCGGCTATGAGTAGCGGGAGGATGATACGTTTCATGATTTATAAGTCGTTTGATGGTTATAGAAATCGTGTTATGTTGTAACGGAAACCGGCATAGATTACTGCCCCGTGGAGCGGTCCGTAAATCATAGTGGCGTCAAAGTTGCTGCCCCACGGATTGGCTGCATCGACAATTGGTGTCGGCTGAGTGTAGCCGGTGAGGTTTTCACCGCCGATATAGACGGCCCAGTGGCGGAAATTGCGGGTAATCTGAGCATTCAGGCCACAATATGCTTTGTAATATTTTTTCCATGATAATGTGTTGTCGGCCAATACATAGGGGTCGGGCATACGTCCGCCTCCGTTAACCGAGAGGGTGGCATCAAATTGCCATAATCCCATCATTGGAGAATAGCTGAGGGTGAGAAGTCCTTTATTACGCGGGGTTAGCGGTTTGAGTCTCATGATGCCGTCACCGTAGTCGCTGCGTACGTCGGTCAGACGGTAGGCGAGTCCCACGGTAAACGAGGTGATAGGCTCGAATGTCGATTCGAGTTGGAGGGTGTGGCTGTGTGAACGGCCTGCAAGGTCATAGAAATAGACAGCATGAGGGTCGCGGTCGAGATTTACACATAATTGATGACGGAAATCGGTATAGAAATATTCGGCTCCGGCGGTGAAACGGCGGTCGGCGATTGTAGTGTTGAAATTTGCTCCGGCTCCGAAGTTCCAGGCCGATTCCTGTTTGAGTTTATCACTGATGATTATGCGACGCGACGAGGCCAGCAGGTAGTTGTACTCTGCCAGCGGGTGAGGTGAACGGTAGCCGCGACCGGCCGAGCAGTTGAGCGACCATGAATCGTCGGGGTTGTAGCGTAGATGAAATCGCGGGGTAAACATCGAGCCGTATACCGAACTGTGGTCATACCGGACACCGGCCATCGCTATGAGACGCGAGTCGAGGTTGAGCGTATATTGGGCATAGACACCGGGCACTGTTTCGTGGGGAGAGTCGGCCGACGGATTTTGGTCAATATCGGTGAGCCAATGCTGGTCAAAACGGTCATACATAAGACTCAGTCCTGTTGAGAGAGCATGAATCTCGAGCCATTTGCGCTCAAACATGAGTGATGCATATATCTCGCTCTGGTCTATGTTATAGTAGCGCCTCCCGTAGTCGGCATCCTGGCTGTGATATGAACCGGCAAGGATAAGAGCTACGTTACCGTCGTTCTCGTGGTCAAATATATAGGCGTTTTTGGTGAATGCCTCGACACGTCGAGTATCAATTTTTATGCGGTAGAGGTTATCAGATTCGGGTGAGTGTTGGTGTTCATCCTGTCCGCTGAGACGTCTTTCTGCAAGACCTTTTACCGCAGCCTGAAAAACATAGTTGCTCCCCATATAGGCCCAGCGGTTCATGGCGGTGAATTGTCTGACTTTGGGCATGTCGATGAATCCGTCGCCGTTTGAATCATGGGCTTTGAATGAGTTCTCGCCATGTAAAAGCAGTCCTCCCGACCAGTTGGGGCCAAAATGAAGATTGCCGTCGGCATTCAGTTCAATTTTGCCGAGATGGTCGACATAGCCGTTGAGCGAGAGCGAGGGGTCAAGCTGTGGCTTTTTCATCTCGACATTGATTTGTCCGCTTATTGATTCAAAGCCGTTTTTGACCGAACTGGCGCCTTTGGACACCTGTATAGACTGCATCCACGGGCCGGCTATGTAACCGAGCCCGAACGGAGCTGCCGCACCGCGGAAAGCTGGCACGTTTTCGGTGAGCATCTGGACATAGGAGCCCGAAAGTCCGAGCAATCTTATCTGGCGCGCTCCTGTAGCGGCATCGTTATAGCTTACGTCGACCGACGGATTGGTTGTGAAACTTTCTCCGAGGTTGCAGCAGGCGGCTTTTTTAAGTTCGGCCGACGATATGATGTCGACCGAATGGGCAGTTCCGCGGGCTTTTCTTATACCGGTGCGCGGGCGCACAACCACCTCCTGGAGGCGGTGGACAGTATCGGTGTCATTTACATTGGCAGCTGCCCGATGGTCGTTTGCCGTCAGGATAATAGCTGCCACAATGATTTTAAATGCAAATTTCATATAGTGCAAAAGTGATGGCGGTCATCCATTGTGTGTGGTGGTGCCGTCAATACCCTACCCCCTATTTGTCGCGGGCGATTACATAGTCAAAGATGTCGCGCAGCGAGTCAAGGGTTTCAGACGGCGGGAACACCGATAGGGGAGCGAGAGCCTTGTCGCGGAGCTGTTCCATGACGTTGTAGGCATACTCGATGCCGCCGTTGTCGCGGGCATAGATTATGAGACGGTTTATTTCTTCGGTTGTGAGATTATCTTTCATTGCAAGCTCGTTCATGGCCTCGTGGTCGGGTGCGTCGGGATTGAGTAGCACATGAAGAAGCGGAAGAGTGATTTTGCCTTCTCTCAGGTCATTACCGGTGGGCTTGCCTATATTTTTTTCGTCGTCAAAGTAGTCAAAGATGTCATCGCGAATCTGGAAGCACAAACCGAGCTGACGGGCATATGATCTCATAGCGTCAATGAGGTTTTCGGGGGCATTGACGGCATAGGCTCCAACCTCGGTGCAAGCAACAAAAAGCGAAGCGGTCTTGCGGTAGATTGTCTCGAAATAGGCGTCTTCGTTGAGGTTGTGGTAGCGGGCGTTATAAATCTGGTCGATTTCGCCGAGTGAGAGAAGTTTGCCGAGCGAGGCGATAGCGTTGATGATGCGTATATCGTCGGTGAGCAGTGCCTGGGCGAGCGATGATGACACAAAGAAGTCACCGACAAGCACGGCGATATGATTGTCCCACAATCCGTTTATCGTAGGTGAGTTGCGTCTCATTTTTGTCTCGTCGACAACATCGTCGTGGATGAGCGAGGCATTGTGGAGGAGTTCGACCGAGGCGGCAGCCGATATCACGTTTTCGTCGACGTCGCCAAACATACGGGCGCTGAGTATCACCAGAATGGGTCGTATCTGTTTCCCTTTTGTGAGCAGATAGTTGTCTATTACTCTATTCATCAGTGGGTTGGATGAATGGAGTGTATCTGCAATACGGTCGTTGAGGCGTTTCAACTCCGGTGCTATGGATGCCTGTATGGACGAAATATTTTTCATCATCTCTCTTTTCAAGCTACAAAATTAACAAATATCATAGAATAACGACCAATTTTTAGGGTTAAAAGATACTTATTACCGTTTTTTGTTAATTTTGTTAAGCCTGGAACCGATAAAAATAATACTTTAGTGGGCTTCAAGCCAGTTTTTGCCGACTCCGGCTGAGACCTCGAGGGGTACAGCTCCCGAGAAAGCATTTCTCATTAACTCGACGACGAGCTGTTGAAGCTCATCAAGCTCTTCGGGTACAACGTCAAAGATGAGTTCGTCATGAACCTGGATTATCATTTTTGATTTCATACCGCGGGAGTCCATTGCGTTGTAGATGTCAATCATGGCACGCTTGATGATGTCGGCGGCACTCCCCTGGAGTGGCGCGTTGACTGCGTTTCGCTCGGCATAACCTCGCACGACGCTGTTGCGCGAATTGATGTCGGGCAGATAGCGGCGGCGGCGCATCACGGTCTCGACAAAACCGCGTTGACGTGCTTTTTCAATGGCGTCGTTGATATATTGACGGATACCGGGAAATGAAGCATAGTAGCCGTCGATGAGTTGTTTTGCCTCGGCACGGGGTATAGTGAGACGTTCCGAAAGACCAAACGCCGAGATGCCGTAGACTATACCGAAGTTTGCCGTTTTGGCTTTGCGACGCTGATCGTCGGTGACTTCTTCTACTGGAATACCGAATATTCTTGCGGCGGTAGAGGTGTGGAAATCACGTCCCGACAGAAACGCCGATACCATATCGGGATCGTTGCTCATGTCGGCAAGCAGTCTCAGCTCGATTTGTGAATAGTCGGCTGACATCAGCAGATTACCCGGCGCGGCGATGAACGCGCGGCGTATCTCGCGGCCGTCTTCGGTTCGGATAGGGATATTCTGGAGATTGGGATTGGTCGAGGATATGCGTCCGGTAGCTGTGACAGTCTGGTTAAATGTGGTGTGTATGCGCCCTGTCGTTTTATTTACGAGTTCGGGGAGGGCGTTGACATAGGTTGTCAACAGCTTTTTGAGCGCTCGGGTTTTCAGGATGATGTCGACAATCGGATGGGTGTGGCGCAGTTTTTCAAGGATTTCTTCCGAGGTTGAATAAGATCCTTTTTTTGTTTTTTTGCCTGATCCGTCGATTTTAAGTGTTTCAAACAATATTTGACCAACCTGGGCCGGACTTGATATGTTGAAGCGTTGTCCGGCAAGACGGTAAACCTCTTCTTCAAGCTGATGGAGGCGTTCGGTGAGTTGACCGGATAGTTGGTGCAACTCTCCCACGTCGATTCGGGCGCCTTCCCATTCCATCGATGCGAGAACCTTGACAAATGGCGATTCTATATCGGTGAGCAGTTTTGAAAGACCTTCTTTTTCAATTTTGTCGCGTAGCAAGGGAGTTATGAGCAGGACGGTTGCCGCGCGGCGCCCTGTTTCGAGTGCAATTTCATCAATATTCCCGCCGATGGCAGTATAAGGTTTTGCGGCCGACCAATTATCGTCGTTGAAGCCCGGCAGGATGCTACGGGCTATCAGACGCAACGAGTGTTTCATCTCGGGCTGTATCAAGTAATGGGCCACCGATGTGTCAAAATAAGGGGCTTCAAACGTGATATTCTCGCGTTTGAGGAGAATCATGTCTCTTTTTACATCGTTACTCGATATTGTTGTCGACGGCGAGATGAACAGGGGCTGCAGAACGGAGCATAATTCCTCACGCTTTTGCTTGTCGGCCGGCATGGGGATGTAGTAGGCCTCATTGCTGTCAAAGGCTATCGAGAGGCCCTCAAATCTCGCAGTCATGGTCTGGTCTCCGATACTGTAAATTTCTATGGCGGCGGTTCCCGACTCAACGGCGCGGTTGATGACCGGCGCAACCGAGGCGGCATCATCGGCAATAGTTATCTTGAGCGATGAGAGAGGGTCGTTGTAGACGATTTCCTCATCTGTAGTGTCGGCCGGCGATTCTTCAAAATCAAATAGCGAGCCGGTCACGGGCTGGGGGTCGGCGGCTTTTACGGTGGTGGTATCGCTGCTACCGAGACGCGATATGAATGTCTTGAATTCGAGTTCGGTATAGACTTGGCGCAGCTCCTCGACATTTTCGGGCTTGCGTATGAGCGACTCGATATCGATTTTGACTGGAACGTCGGTCTTGATAGTGGCAAGATATTTTGAAAACTTGATTTGTTCGGCGTTTTCAGCCACCTTGCGGCCGAGGGCACCTTTGATTGATGATGCGTTTTCAAGCATGTTTTCGACCGATCCCCACTCTTTGATAAGTTTGACGGCGGTTTTTTCACCCACGCCCGGACAGCCGGGTATGTTGTCGCTCGCGTCCCCTTCGAGAGCGAGTAGGTCTATCACCTGAGAGGTTGAGTCAATGCCATATTTCTCACATACTTCCTTCACTCCCCTTATTTCAAACCCTTTGCCGCCCAGTGACGGACGATACATGAACGTGTGATCGGTAACAAGCTGGCCGTAGTCCTTGTCGGGTGTCATCATGTAGGTGGTGAAACCTTCTGACTCGGCACGGCGGGCGAGAGTGCCGATGATGTCGTCGGCTTCATAACGCTCCATCTCGACGATGGGAATGTTGTAGGCCTCGATTATGCGTTTGATATAAGGGATTGACAGAGTGATATCCTCGGGCTGGGCATCGCGTCCCGCTTTATATTCGGGATAAACTTCGTGGCGGAATGTGTGGCCGCCTTTGGGGTCGAAACAAACGGCGATGTGGGTGGGATTTTCCTTGCGGAGAATCTCGTCAAGCGTGTTGCAAAAACCGAATATTGCCGAGGTGTTGAATCCTTTCGAGGTGATGCGCGGCGCTCTGATCAGAGCATAATAGGCTCGATATATCAGAGCATAGGCGTCAAGCAGAAATAGTTTTTTGTCATCCATGTTTCGACAGTTTTATAGTGAAGGTGTGATTTTTTTATTCATACCGCATGGTCGAGGCGGGGGAGATGCGCGATATAATCATCGAGGGGACGATGAGTACGAGCCACGAGACGGCTACTGCCCCAATGTTGACCAGTAACCATTGCCACGGGTCGAGACTGACCGGCACATAGGATAGGTAGTAGGCATCGGGGTCGAGCGGAATGATGTGATATATTTTTTGAATGAATACAAGCGAGAGTGCGATGGCGTTGCCTACAACGATACCGGCGGCAACAATGCGCATGGCCATATAGATGAAAATCATGCGTGTCTGGCGGTCGGTGGCTCCGAGCGCTTTGAGCAATCCTATGAGTCTCACGCGCTCGAGAATGAGGATAAAGAGTGACGACACGAGAGTGAACGCTGCAATCAGGGTCATTAGGATAATGATGACGGCGACATTGGTGTCGAGAAGCTCGAGCCAGCTGAAATAGACGGCTCCGGTTTGCTTGACATCAGTGACGTTGAGCATCCGGTCAATAATGCGCGAGCTGTAGGCATCGTTCAGCTTGTTCTGGACAGCCTGACGTGTCGAGGTGATATCGTCGAGCGAAAGACCGTTAACCTCGAGTCTCATCGCCTGTCCGGTGGTGATTCCGGCAAGATTGTTGATGAACGACGGCGCGACATAGCATAGGAGTTTGTCTCGCTCGGCAAATGAAGTGTTATAGATGGCTGCCACGGTCAGACGGCGTGTCCTCACACCGTCTTCCCCCACAAAATAGGCCCAGACGCGGTCACCGGGTGAGAGACGCAGCATTGTAGCCGTCGGTCGTGAGATTACCACCTGGTTGACCGATGCCGAGTCGGTGAACGTGGGCATGGCTCCGTCGACAATCGCGTTGAAAATAAAGTTGTAGGGAGGTGTCCGGTCAACTATTGACTTGAATGACAGGCCGGCAAAGTCATTATCGGTTTTGATGACTCCGGTAATCGATCCCGATGGCGAGATGATCGCGAGTTCAGGCTCACATGCTTCCTCGACAAGGCGTGATACAATGTCGATGTTGTCGATAGTCGTAGACCGTCCGTAATAGTCAACGGCTGTGATACCGATCTGCGAGTCAAACCCCTCAACTTTCTCCTCGATGGCGTGTTTAAACCCGAGAACGGTAGCGAGAGTGATTATCATCACGGCTATGGAGATGGCGACGCCGGCTACAGCAATGGCTATGCCGGGCGATCGGCCTGACCGTCCGTCGGGTTTGAGATTCAGACGCCTTGATATGAATAGAGAAAAGTTCATTGCCCACAAAATTACGTAATTCTGACACAATATACAACAAAAAGTAGGGGAGACGTAATGTTGATGTCGGGACCTGTCGATTTTAGGGTATAAAAAAAGCCGTATCGATTGATACGGCTTCCTGATGTAGTGGGCGCTGAGGGATTCGAACCCCCGACCCTCTGCTTGTAAGGCAGATGCTCTGAACCAGCTGAGCTAAGCGCCCGTCGTTCTTTTGAAATGCGATGCAAAGGTATGGCTTTTTTTTGGAACCACCAAAAAAAAATGATTTTTTTTGAATATTTTTTTATCAATTACTTGCTTAAAGTTGTCACGTGGTGTCCCGAGAGGTCGTAGGTTTGCATGCGAAGGTACCAGCCGAGGGCTTCATAGTCGCGTCCGAACTCGGCCTGCTTCTCTACGCTGACAGGCTCGCCGATAGTGACATACATCGGTTTGTTTTTTTTCTTCATGAGCTCGCGCACGAGGTTGGCCGTTCGCAACGGCACGCTATGATGTCCCAAAAAGTTGAAATAGGGTGAGTTGGTGCCGTGAAAATAGATGGGGATGACCGGTACCTTGGCTTTCTGGATAATCTGGAGTATGATTGGTTGCCAGGGACGGTCGGTGATGATGCCGTCCTTGTCGGTCATGCCTATCGCTCCGGCGGGGAAAAATCCGACAGGTTTGCCGTCGCGGAGCATCGACATTGCCTCACGGACACCGGCTACCGACACGCGTCGTTTCTCGGGGTCGGCCGATGCCGACTGGTCAACGGCGATGAAGTTGGGACGCATCGCCGAGATATGGTTGAGAATCATGTTGACCATCACTTTGTATTCGGGACGCACACGGGTGACAATATAGATGAGCGTGATTCCGTCGATGTGGCCAAACGGGTGATTGCTCACGGTGATGAACGGTCCGTCTTTAAATCGTTCGAGAATCTCCATGCCTTTTACCTGAAGGTCAATGTTGAACTCGTCAAAAATAAGATGTTCGGTAAATTCGGGTCCGGGAGTCTTGCACCATGTCGAGTGGATGCGGTTCACCTCGTCGATTTTGAAATAATGCATCAGCCACTTGGTGAGCCGGGGATATTTGGCGGCTATGGGCGCGATTTCGGCAATGTCGGCCAGATTCAGTACATCGGGGCGCACCTCGATGCCGGGATATTGGTCAAAAGTGAAAATTTCCTCTCCCTTTTTGTTTTTACCGGTTTGCATCATTTTTGATTTTGTTTTTTGATCCTATCCCAATTTTGGTAAGGAATTTGCCTATATAGGGGTCGAGACGGGTGACTTTGAATACAAAGTGACGCTGAAGCAGGAAGTTCCAGCATAGTGATACCGTCAGCGCCACAAACAGTCGTGCTGCCAGAAAGATGCCGTCTTTCCCTATTCCCTTGATTTCATAGAGCCACTGCCAGTCCTTGACAAGCGAATAAACGGCCTCGGTACCAAAGCTGTTGAGCAGCAGCGACCCGGTCCACACAAACACAAACTTTGTCAGCGCCACGCGCCAGTCCACGCCAAAGGCATGAAAGGTGAAACGGTAGTTGATTATACAGTTGAAGACACCGCCGACAAATGCGCCTAAGGCCGTTGACATCCATGCCGACAGTCCAATCAATGAGAAGACAAGAAATGACGTAAGCGTGTCAATCCAGCCGCATAGCTGTGATGACACACTCGAACGCAGCAGCGTGAAGAAGAAGCCGTCGCTGTGGAGAACCTTCTCCTTGATTTTGGTGAGCTGCGTTTTAGGTTTCCCGGAAGGGCTTTTTTCCGGAGAGTCCATTTTATTTCTCATTAAATTTTTTTGGAGGATCGATCTTGGCAAGCGCGCTGAGGTCTTTTGCCAGCGAGCCGATGTATATCAGGAAGAGACCGGCGGCCACCAAAGCGCCAAGGCAGTCATAGACGGTCCAGGGATGACCAAAGATCTCGACCGTGCAGTCGTTCATCGGGAAATACATGTAGAGGATGAATACCGCTATGATAATAAGGCGCATCTCGGTGGGTCCGAGGCTTGCATAGGTGAGGCGGAATTTTCCCATGACAATGGTCGAGAGATAAGTGTATATCGACATGCAAAGATAGCCTCCCATGATAAACAGCGCGATGCTCAGGTACATCAGCGGAGCCAGTCCGAGACCGATGCAGAACAGGCAGGTTGTCAGCGCGTCGAGCGAGTGGTCAATAAAGAAACCGTATTTAGGTCGCTGGGTTTCGCGTACACGGGCCAGCGTGCCGTCAAGACTGTCGCCATACCAGTTGAGCACCAGGCAAAAAGAAGCCGCCCACAGGTAGTAGACATTATATTGGGCCATCCAGCAGAAGATGGCATAAAACACGGCGGCAGCCACGCCAAAATAGGTGAGGATATCAGACGTCATCCAGACCGGCTGATGTTTTGCAAGATATACTAATGCCTTTTTTTCAAGGCGGTTGAGAATGGAGGTTTGGATGCGCTCGGCATTTTCATTTCCCATATTCGGTAGTGTTCTGATTGGTTGATTCCCACGGCATGTTGTCCATGAGAAAGTGTTAAAAGCGCTGCAAAGTTAACATTATTATTTGAAATAGCACAACTTAAAGTGCCTTTATTTTAGCTTTGCTCCTTTGTTTCACCTTTTCTCATTTGTAAAAACAGCATAATTTCAGTTACTCGACCGGTGGAATTGAGCTGTTTTCCTCGCCTGGGAGGAAGTAACGTATCTTCTTTGATTTTCCTATCGCCCCAAAGATGCCTGTGCCCCCCTCGATATTTGAGGAAATAGATATGGGTTGGCTGAAATAAGAGTCTTCCTTGATGCGCAGGCGGTAAATGGCCGAGATATATTCCATCAGGTTGCGGGTGATCGGTTGCAGCTCAATTTCAAAGTATCGGCCATAGTTGACACAATCACCACGAACATCGGCAATTCTTGAAGTTACTTCGATGACATATTTGTCTTCAAAGAAGTTTTCATCAGTAAAAACGTCGGTCATGTAGGCCGGCCATGGTCCAAAATTTTTCCCGAGGTTAGCATCATATAAAAGAGGGTCATTACTATAGAACGCGTCAATCGGGTATATTAAGCTGAAACCATCATAAAACGGGTTATATTTATACTCATTTCCTTGTATATCTTGTAGGTATTTGTCATAATTGAAAATATAACTAATACTTGTGATTTTCAAGCGATAGAAATTCATTCCCGGGGATGAATTCAACCTCAGTTTAAATACGACTGCCGAGTCAATACCAATCTCCCTGAATCCATCTTCGTTCATCGATTTTTCCCGATATATTTTTTCCGTGCCGAGCAATTCGACATTAAAGTTGGTGTCGGGGATAGTTACAGCTGCATAAGATTTAAACTCCCGGTAAGTATTATCATTCTGCTTAATTTGACCGGTTGCCGTTAGCGAAATTCTGTCACCGGTCTTGGCTATGTAGTTGTCACTTTCAAAGTTAAGAGTTTCCGAATTATATGTCAGCCGATAGGTTTGACCATTTACCGTGGCGGTTACATCGGCATCAGTAATCAGATTACCGTCATAATATGTTTCCTGATGAGATGGGTCAGATTCATCATATTTGATAAAGTTAAATTTAAGATATCTCCACATGATGTATTGGTCATCAAATTTATCAAATGACGCTTTGTTTGGATCTTGATTACGCGAAAGTCTGACGCTTAGTTTTTCGCCACCGACAGCAAGCGCGGTGAGTGAGATCAGGTTGTCATTAGAATCAGGCGTAGGTGCCGCCATTTCAACCTCACAGGCGGTTATCAGTGTTGATTGAAACAAAATCAATAGGAGATAATATATATTTTTTTTCATTGATCAGAAAGAATATGTATAACTTAAAGTTGGCATTATGGGGAAGTTACAAACGCCTTTAATAATAATATTACCATAAGAATCACTACCTATGAACGCGTCTGATACATTTTTGCGGTTGAGCAGGTTGGTTGCTCCGATAGCCACTGTACTTTGACCTATAAGGTGCTTGATTGTCATAGAAACAGTTATATCAAGGCGTATTTCATCGGGCAGTCTAAAATTGTTTTTCTTTGAATAGCCTTCCTGTCGCAGATAAACATCAAAAGCCTCAGCCGGTAAAGTAACAGTGTTATCTATATTCCAGACATAATGTAGATAATCTAATAGCAGAGAAGAGAATCCGAGATCTTTATAAGTATGGTCAGAAAACTCAAGCATACCTGTATAGGATAGATAGTCGGGAACGGTATACTGTCGGCCCGTCGCATAGGTAAAAGCACCTGAAATATCAAGGTGATTACCTGGGAAGCGGTCAAAGTTGATGCGGTGAGTCAGGTTGATAGCGAGATTATTGCGACGGTCGGCGGGTGAGTAATACTCCTTCCCGCTGTTTATCAATTGACCGGGCCGGTCAAACTTGCTCAGCGCTTTTGACCATGTATATGAAATCCATCCGGTGGTGTTGCCGATCATGCGCTGGAGCATAAATTCGATGCCGTAAGATTTGCCGGCACCTATTGTTATCATTTGTTCCCAATCGGTTGCTATATTTGAAAAATCGGTGCCGTCCCGATAGTCTATTGTGTTGCCGAGTGTTTTGTAATAACCCTCTAACGAAGCTTCCAATCCCCACGGCAACTGACGGTTATAGGACACGGAGTAGGTCATCGATTTCATCGGCTGTATCGAGTCGGTGACATTTACCCATATATCTGACGGCGCTATAAGACTTGTCGAGCTTAGAATACGTTCTCCCTGAGACATGCGGCTCACCGATGCTTTAATCGAGCTGTTGCCGTCGAGCATCACCGCCGCCGACAGTCGCGGTTCAAATGACAGATATGTTTTATTCTTAACCGAGTAAGAGGCCACGCGAGCGCCAACAATGGCCTCAAACGGGCCATATTTCATGTTGTCGGCAAGATAGATATTGCCGTTAAACATATCGCTCTTTTTCCCGATCACTGAGTCGGTTGATGAATGGGTGTAGATATATTCTCTGTCAAATATTATCGCAGATATATCGGATAATGACCGATGTTCCATATGCTCACGATCGCTTACAATGTGCCGGCGGGGATCGGTACTTATATATCGGACCTCGATTCCGGCATTTAACGTGTTAGACTTTCCTACAGGCAGCTGATAGTCGGTCTTGAAGTTAAAGCTGCTGATTTTGGATCGTTGAGAAAGGGTGGTAATTTCGCTTGAAGAATAGGGAATACTGTCGGGTTTACCTTCGGTTTTAACTGTGCGGATGCGTTCCTGCTTGCCGTTCAGGGTTCTTTCATAGTTGAACCGGCTGTAGCCTGCGGTAGCGTGCAAACGGTGACGATCACCAAAACGGTGATACCAGTTTAGCGCGCCGAGGATATTAGACCAATTTGTCGACATGTTGTCGGTGCCCGAAAAACTGGTGTCGTGAATATAATAATCCGGTTTATCGCCCGATGAGTAAACAGGTGTAATTACCGTTTTTGGAGAGTTTTTAGTTGTCTCGGTTTTCTGGCGGTCACGGTCTGTGACAACGAGCAGAGTCATCTTGTCTTTGGCCGAAAAACGATGGGCCAGTTTGAGATTGACATCCCAGAACTCCATTCCTGTATAGGGCGACTCAACTCCTATCTTTTTGTAATGTTTCTCGGCTTCGGGCTGAAACAGCATGTCAAAATAAGAAGCCCTTGCCGCTCCAGCAAATGAGGTTTTCCCCTTGACAATCGGCCCCGATACGTTGAGGCGTCCAATCATAAGCCCGGCTGTTATAGAGCCGTGATAAGACTCAAAGTCACCCTCGGTGGCAGCCACGTCGATAACGCTCGACAATCGGCCTCCATATTTTGCCGGGAAAGCCCCGCGATAGAAAGCCATCGACGATATCATGTCGGGATTGACAGCTGTAACAAACCCTTTCATGTGCTCGGTAGAGTAGAGCATCGCCCCGTCGAG
>JAIDNJ010000064.1 GCA_029063895.1 Muribaculaceae bacterium
GAATCCTGAAGCCGGCATTACGTATCGATCCGTCAGCTCCGGGCAATCCAGGCCGGGGATTCAGCGGACGTGTCAGGCCGAATGTATCATAGAAAAAACTCAAACCGGGCTGAAAATAAAAATTCATCTTCACCGGTATATGATATATCATTCCAACATGAAAACCGGCGCCATTGCTATATGCACCGTAACCTTCCGAGGCCGATGAAACGTCAAGACCGGCTCTGACACCAAAATAAGTCTGATTTGCCTCGTTGTCGAACAAAGTTTGAGCACTACCAAGCAATGATGCACTGCCAAGAACAAGTGCCGCTAAAATCTTTTTAACCATAGATTTTTCCGTTTTAAAAGTTTTATTTACTGATTTTTCAATCAGTCGTCATAATCATATAGTAGTTCAAAATCATCGATGTAAAGCACACTACCGTTGCCACCGGTAAAATAATCGCCATATTTGCTGGCCGATGCCACTATCACTATGTGAGTGGGCACGCGGTTGGTTGCTCTATAATCGAGTTTGATTTCAAACTCTCTGTAATTATTAACGGTTTCACCCAGCTGAAAGTTTCCGTAAGCTATCACCGACGGGTCATCGGGGCTGAACAATTGAAGGTTTCGCGGATTGGTTCTGATTTCATACGGCTCACCTTTATCCGATAGAGCACACCAGACTATACATGTATCATTACGTCCTTTTAAATCTTCAAATCCCGATGTTGTGCTTGAAATCTGGGTTGATTTATATTTTAGGTATCCTCTGAGACGGGTCGGTCGTTGAGTGAACTCACGTCCGAACGACAGAATACCGTTTGTACCGTCGGTAGCCACATAGTAGCCGGTAAAGATATTACCTGCCGCAAGTTTTCCAATCATACCGATACCGACAAAGCGTGTTTCAAGACATGCCGAGGTTCCGCTGCCGGTTGGCGTGTCATCGCTCGGGTATGTATTACTTGACCCGAGAGTGGTGGCGCCTTTGTTACCGGTATCCCAGAACGGATCACCCCCCTCGGCCCACGGATTCCAAACCTTACCGTTGAGCCACCAGTTATTGAAATCGGTATTGGGCACTTGAATCGAAACCCCGGTTGTGAACGTCATTTCAGCCCCATATTCCTCGTTGCTGTAAGTTCTCACAACATATTCGGTTAAAGGTTCGAGATGGACAAGACGACATGTAAACGAGCCGCCTTCTGTTGTAATCCAGCTTTGTGGCGCTTTTGTCCACTGAGTGTCTGTCGCTTTACGATATTCAACTCCGTTATCGCGACCTTCTTCAGCCGCTCCATAGACCCAGCCGACACAGGTCCAACCATCTGCGCTAACTGTTGTCACTGAAGCCTGACGAGCCTCGATGTAGATGTTCCACGTCTCCTCGATGCCAAACTGTTCGGTTTTGATTTCAACAGGACTGCTGAAATCTACCGTTCCATCAAGCAAGTCTCGCGAGACAGTAGATCCTTCGGGCCAAAGTTTTATTGACAGCACTTTAAGTGCACTAAGGTCGGCATTTGACGATACATATGCCACCACTCGGTGTCCCGGCACATCAATCTCGCTTGCACCAATCTGATTGGCAACCGTAAAATATCGCTCTATCGGTTGGGTTGCCGTGATAGTCCACTCGTAGTCCTGATAGAGAGCAACTGTTACTTTCAAATCATTTGACAGGTCGACAGGTTGAGTCGGGTCAAAATTGACAAAATGAGATTCGGGAGTAATCGAGACCGAATCGACTCTCACCTTTCTTATATCTGTTGTCTCTTCAAGATATACATTGACTGTCATCGCAGTCGAGTCGATAACAGAAGCTTTATATGAACCGGCTACATCAAAAGCACGTATATTGGCCTGGATGCGCGGATAAGGGATATCATTCTTGATACAGCCGCCTGCCACAAACAGCAAGACAACCGATAACGCATATAATAGAATCTTCAAATCCTTCATATCTCTCAAATATGGATTCCGAGTCCAAAGTTGATGTTGAAAATATTAAACTTGAAATTGGCACCGGAGGTAAAGCGCGTACCTTCTTCAACCTCGTTGGTGATTTGTTTTTCCCGTTTCATGCTCAGACCAAACACTCCAAACGAAACGTTAAACGAAACATTGTCCATGATAAACACACACACACCGGGACTAAAATTCAGCGATGCAAGTGTCGTGTTTGACCGGGTGTCGCGGAGTTCTTCATTGTAATAACGTTTGAATCGGCTTGATCCGCTGCCAAATGTCAGGTCTACTTCATTGAAGATAGCAAACCGCTTTGCTGCTCCCAATCCAACGTAATTACGGTAAAAAAACGATGATGAATAACTCCGTGAATAATAACTGATGTTGCTTATCGAGAAACTCAGATCCTCGTCAAAGTCGACCGACAGGTGTTCAAGGTCGGCCATTGTTCTTATATAGTTGAATTTCAAACCAATCGACTGGTTATTTTTGAAAAAATATGAAATCGACGGTTTTAGCGAATAGGCCTTGACCTTGAAATCAAGATCTGTGATAATCGACAGCATCTCAAGGTCATCTGTCGAAAACTCGCCATACGATGCGGTTAGACCCCATGCCCACTGGCCGCGAGGTATTATAAGATAGTTATACAAACCGCGTTCATATCGTCCGTAGTTTTTTTCGGGTATAATCATGCTAACCGTGTCGTTGCCGATGATAACCATCTCATCGATGCCATCTGGTATAACCACAGTCGAGTCGACCGGTATCTTTTTCCGCTCGGCCATTTTTTTCAACGGATTGAATTCGCTCCCGGTTGTTGTTGCCGAGATGTGCGACATGCCCGTCAGGGTCACTATCGCGATGATTGTCATAATCAGTCTTTTCATATCCGCTCGCTTTTATAGGTAAAAAACCACGCCAAACGTGATTGAAAACAAGTTAACGTTAAAGTTGGCCGACTTGTAATGTCGACGCGACACATAAATCTGGTCGGTCGTTGCCTTTGTGCTGTTATATGAAAAGCCGAGCACACCGACATTCACCTCTATGGCCGAATAATTGTTAAGGAACATGCACATACCGGGAGCAAGTCCTATATCGAGCGAATAATTTCGCTCAAATGTACCTGTAAGGTCTTCGTTAACACCGTTAAGGAGCTTTGACTCGCCACCGCCAAGCTGAATCTGCATCTCATTAAACAGACCGAATCGCTTGCTGTTCCCCAGACTTATATAATTTCGGAAAGCAGCCATACCATAGTAGGTGTGACTCAACCGATAAAGATTGTTGATGTCATAACTTGTCTCACTGTCTACAATGACACTTGCATTCCGTAGTCGGGTAAGAGAACGGGCATAGGCAACACGGCCGCCGGCTGCCATATTGTCCTGAAATGCATACATCAGCATCGGCGACACCTTAAAAGAATAAGTATCACCATTCAGATTCTCTATTATAAAAAACTGATAATTGTCCTGGCTCGATTGTGTGTAGCTCACACTCACACCGGTAATCCACTGACCCTTTGGAATAAAAGGATGCTGTTCGAGACCGCGCCTGAACACCTCCTGTCCCGACATCCTGCCGGCAGCGGCAGCAATGAAAAGAATCAGTATAACATATTTAATTTTAGTCAAATACATTTTCAGTCAAAAACGTGTGATAATATATTGGTAGCTTTGAATTTGTAAAATTACTCTTTTTTATGACACAAAAGTCAAATTGGTTTGTTAAAAAGTCTAAACCATTCTTCCAGGCTGTCTTGTCACTACATGAATCATGCCGCTTTAAAGCTTCATTCAGTTATTTCCCGTTTTTTCTCTTGATTTTCTTGCAAAACTAAAAAACACGTTGTATATTTGCAAAACAAAAACTAAAACATTAGTTAGATTATGGCAAAAAAAGGACGCATTAAAGCATTGTTGACCCAGCGCGAAGAAGAGCTCTTGCAAATGCTCTGGAGCGCCGGAAAACCGATGGCGGTTCGTGAACTCGTTGAACTTTTTCCCGAACCCCAACCCCATTTTAACACAATCTCCACCTTTGTCCGCACTCTCGAAGACAAAGGATTCGTTGCCCATCAGGCCGACCACGACGCCTTCCGCTACTATCCTATTCGCGACCGGGAGACTCTTGGCCGGCGAAGTCTTGGTGCTGTCATCAAGGGTTATTTCAATAACAGCTACCTCGGCGTGGTATCCTCCCTCGTTGAAGACGAGACCATATCGGTGGCCGAGCTTAAAGAGCTTATCGATTCAATAGAAAAAAAACAAAAGGATAACAACTGATTATGGGAACTATAACTGCATATTCGATAGCCGTATCGGTAGTCATGCTCGCCTTGTGGCTTATCTATCGCATGCTCCTCGCTCAGGAAAATCAGCCTGCGTTCAATCGTTGTGTACTGCTGGCAATTTATGCGGCTTCATTTGCAGCTCCCCTCTTGCCCTCCTTAAAAACATCGGTTCCAACTCAAACCGTCCAGGTCGCCGAGGTTGTGATTGGTGAGATAACTGCCGTCATCGCTGAACCGGTTGCTAAGCCCGACGGTATCTCCGGCACCACAATCGCCGCCATAATCGCCCTGATTTATCTGAGCGGTGTGGCAGTTGGTGTTGTCCATGCACTGATAGGGTGGATCAAAGTCGCACGACTCGTAGCACGCAACAACTACATCGTTGTAGATAACATAAAGGTCGTGATTACCGACGGCATCGAGTTCACCAGTCCGTTCAGCTGGATGGGTTATGTTGTTATCTCTCAAAAAGATTATGAATCTGTCGGGGGAACGTTTATTCTCACCCACGAAATGCGTCACATTTCGCTTCATCACCCCGTTGATGTCTTTATAGCTCAACTCAGTGTGATTTTATGTTGGTTTAGCCCTGCTCCCTACCTCATGAGAAGCGAGCTACGCGACGTTCATGAGTATCAGGCTGATTTAGCCGTACTCCAAAGCGGAGCCGATGCTCGCGAATACCAATTACTTTTAATAAAAAAAGCTGTTGGCAAAAAGTTTCCAGCCCTCGCCAACAGCCTCAATCATAGTAAACTTAAAAAAAGAATAACGATGATGTCAAACAAAAACAATTCGAGCCGAGGCGCCAGGATGCGCGCTCTTGCTCTGGTTCCCGTTCTGGGATTAACTCTGATTGCGCTTAACTGCGCTCCCGTTGTCAATGCTCTTTCTAAAATTTCGGATGCCCGGAACATTGATGAGCTTATCGGTTTAAAAAACGACAGCAAATTTACCTATTTTTCTGATGACATCCAAACTATCACGTCAGAAGAAACTGAAAATTTGACCATTGCGGCTCCCGAAATGACCCAATCAGATCAAACCGAGGTTGCATCACCCGTTAATGACGACAACAAAGTCTATAAATCTGTCAAACAGCTGCCTCAGTTCCCCGGCGGCGAAAAAGCGCTGTTTGAGTTTATTGCCAAAAACCTGAGATATCCCGAGTCTGAAAAAGAAAATTCCAACACTGTTCGTCTCATTGTCCGTTTTGTTGTTGAAGCCGACGGTAAAATAGGCGAGATAAAATTGCTCCGCGGCGGTCCGGAGGTATTTAATCAGGAAGCCATCAGGGTTATCAAAATGCTCCCCTCGTTTATTCCCGGTAAAAATGAAGATGGCCAGGACGTAGCGACCTGGTATAATCTACCGATAATTTTCAAATCGACCACTGTCAAAACCGAGACCTCAGCATCAGCTTCCGCTCCCGTGACAGCCGACGCTGATAAACCCGCCACAAAAGTCATTCCCGACTCCGACCGTCCGGGTGTCTTCCGCTCGGTTGAAAAAATGCCTCAGTTCCCCGGTGGTGAAATGGCTCTCCTCGAATTTGTTGCCGCCAATATCCGATATCCCGAAGCCGAGGCCAAAGAAAAACAACAGGGCCGTGTAGTAGTCAGCTTTATTGTCGAGGCCGATGGCTCAATTGGCGACGTTAAGATTTTACGCAGTCGTGGTGAAGGCTTTGATGCCGAGGCTATCCGCGTTATCAAAATGCTCCCAAACTTTATTCCCGGTCAGTCAGGCGGCAAGAACGTAGCTGCCTGGTATAACCTTCCGGTTATATTCAAGCTAATGGAAGACCAGCCAAAAGCTGAATAAATTCAAACTTTATCATTCTTTCAAACTATACCTTAAATTCATAACAAGTTAAACCTGCGCCGGCAATGGAGTGATTCCCTTGCCGGCGTCTCGGTTTGTAAAATTTATAAAACTCATTCAATTTATAAAATTACCCTTATGCTCAAAAAAGATCTTGCCGTTTGAACAAAATAGTGTAATTTCGCGTAATAAATTTAGTAATCACATTATTTCAACTATTCATACACCTAAAAATGAAAAATTTCAAAAGATTTTTTGCCGCTTTGGCCTTGATTTGCGCCATTGCCCTCCCCTCAAGCGCTCAGTTCCGTCTCGGTGTTCGCGCCGGTCTCGCTGTTAACTCACTTCACGCAAGCGAAAAAACATTTGATAGTTCTAACCGCACCGGATTTACCGGCGGTCTTACATGCGAATTTACCGTTCCCGTTATCGGTCTCGGTTTTGACGCATCAGTTCTCTATGCACGCCGCGCTATTGAGTATACCGTCGGTGAAACTCACGAAGCAAAAAACAACGACTATATCAACATCCCCGTTAATCTCAAATACAAATTCGGTCTCCCCGTTGTAGGTAAAATCATCACTCCGTTCCTTACAACCGGTCCCGACTTCTCATTCCTCGTTACCGGACGCAATCTTAACGGTGCTCTTCGTCAAAAGAAATTTGACACTGCTTGGACCGTCGGCGCCGGTGTTCAGCTCCTCTCTCACCTCCAGATTGCCGCTAACTATGGCTTCGGTCTCAACAATCAGGTTTCAGGTAAAGACGCCCTCTACAGCTCTAAAAACCGCTGCTGGACCGTTACCGCAAGCTACTATTTCTAATCACTTCTCGAAAAGTCACACAAACAATCTCTTACCCCCTATGGCGGTGTGTCAAATCCCCGACACACCGCTTTTTTATCAGTCAATGTAGGTACGAGCCTTTGGCTCGTAATAATTGATGAACAGTGACTTGTACGCCTAACCCACCAAAAGCCCTATAAAATAATTAAATCCTTGTTTTGACACGCCCTATCTTTGCATTAAAGCTTCTCTCCGTTCTTTAATCATTTACCACTTGATACTGACTTTATCCAATTCTTCAGTCAGGTGTTTTGCTCTCATTTCAACAGGAAAACCATTTTTATCAAGGGTCCACTTAATATCTCTTGGCAAAATCCACGCCGATGAATACATTGGATTTTTACCTGCTGAATATATCGGCAAGTTTTCAGTTGATTTTCCCAGAATACCCGCAAAATAAGCATATTCCAGCTCTTCAATATCAATTGCATATACCGAGTTCCAAAGCATTATCGCTCCTTTATTGGGTAACGCATGATCAACATAACTATAATTATAATCCGATGTGTCATTGGTTGTCATGTAATTGGTTTTCATTGCGACAAGATTTCCGTTATCCCACTCCAACTGATAAAACTTGACCAAATCGCCGTCGACTATCTTTTTAACAGATGTCAGATATCCACCCGAAGCATATTCAAATTCCCATTTCACTAAACTTCCGTCACTGTTGACACTCGCACTATTGACAAAACCTTTACCATCAAGCGACATGCCATAACTTTTCTCCTCGCCCTCCTTGTTAATAACCATGATAACATCAGAAGTCGACGAGTCAGACATCGGCAGGTATTCAAATTTTACGCTTGTTGCTCCGTCAACAATCTGACTCACCAAACCGATCTTGTCTGTCTTTATCGTCATCGAGTTTATTGATGTCGGCATACCATTCTCAAACACCTGTCGAGGATTGGCCTTTCCGTCATATCCGTCCCGATAATCAACAATCGGTCCGGGAATACCTTCTTCCTTGCTGTCACACGAGACCAAAATCGTTACACAAAAAATCGACAATAAAAGAAATGGATAAAAACGATTGATTTTCATAGCTGTAATTTTTTTTAATACGCAATAATTTTGTTAATTTATATTTTTGCAAATATATAGCATTTGTATCTTAGTATCAAATAATTAAATCATTTTAACCAAATCGGTCAATACGTCCCTTATTTATCTCTCATCACTATGGTATCAAAAAAAACGGTGTGTCAATTTTGACACACCGTTTTTAAGTATTTGTTGACTTGGATTAGTCTGCACGGTCCCAGAATACGGGAAGAGTCATAATCTGCTGTGAGCTCCACCAAGTATTAACGATATCATCACCGGGAAGGTCATAAGCTCCGGGAACTTCTGCACCAATGGCAATAAGGTTATCGAGGTTATAAGTATACTCATAAGAAGCCTGTTTCCAACGACGAGGATGTTTGCCAAGCGGACAGTAAGTGAATGAGTCACCGGTACCGTTAGTATAATAGAACGGGGGTGCCCAATTCATGAAGATGCTCTGATCATAGTCAAAACGACGCATATCGCACCAGTTCTCCATATTGAAAGGCATTGCGATAAGTTTCTGAGTCATGATCTTACCCATAGTAAGGTCAGCGGCTGTACCAAGAGCACCATTGATGAATGCATTGATTTCAGTCTCAGTCATGTTGGTGAAAGTGGGGTTGTCGGCCACTGAAGAGAATTCTGTACGCCAGTTGGCATTGAGATCGTTGATATCGTCGATGCTTGCGCGCACACCGTTTACATATGCGGTGTATGCACCCGATTTATCACCCTTACGCATAAGAACTTCAGCTTTGATAAAGCAGGCCTCAGCATAAGAAGCAACATAGCTGGGCGAGGTAGGACGTACCGACCAGATACCGCTGAGCGATGATGCCTCATCTGATTTAAGACGACGCCAGAAGGGGTCTGTACCACCGTAGTAACCGGTACCACCACAAGTTGTGAATACATAAACGGTATCATTCTGACGTGAGTCAAGAGCTGTGTACCAACGCTGTTCGTCAGCGTTCCACAAGGTAGCCTGAGGACCGTTGTCATTGATGATAGGTGTTTGCATGTTTACACCGAGTGAACGACGCCATTTGCCGTCAGCGGTCCAAACAATTGAAGGATCGGTAGTAGCCGATTTAACCGAACGGGTCCAGGGAATATATTTATTGGCACGGGGGTCCTCAATTCCTTTACCGTCAAAGTTGGTAAGATTCTGTACCAAAGTTTCGGTAGCATAGATAGCGGTGTTCATACCAACACAAGAATACAACGGGTTGTAGTCTACAGGTTCATTCCAAAGGTGGTCCGTACTGTTGGTGTTGTTATCCTGATGACGAACAATTGTGTTGTCGGCATTGCTCTGCTGTGCTTTTGCAAGACAGTCGAGAATTGCGGCTTCATCATATTTGAGATCTTTATAAGAACCGGCGCTTTTCTTTGAAAGGTGGTTCATCCAACGAGCTTTCAACAGGTAGCAGGCCTTGATCCATTTCTGAGTGTCACCACCGTTCCAGTAGTCGGCAGCTGAAAGAGCTACAGCACCTTTTTCCTGAGTTCTCGAGAGAAGTTCGATAGCCTCGTCGATTTCGTTGAAGCACTCTTTATAGATTACATCTCCGGTATCAAATTTGGGAAGAACAGCTTCACCAAATGCCTCATAATAAGGAACCTCACCAAAAAGGTCTACTTCCATGATATAACCCCAAGCCTTGAGCATCTTTGCAATACCGGCAAAGTGATATGCACCGGCCTCCATTGATTTTTCATACATAGGTTTGTAGCTGTTACCAACCATAGTATAGAACCACTGCTGGGCATTAGCACCACGTGCTACACCATTGAGGAACCAACGTGATGCATAAAGTTCATTGGTACTACCGTTACGCATGTAGTTACCTGTATAGAATGATGCATTCTGACCCACAATATTGTAAATGTGGTTCATATAGAACTGGCTCGAAGGAAGGAGCTGTTCATATTTGGTCTGCTCTATCGATGGAGAGTTGGGATTGGTATTGACATCCAGATAGTCAGTACATGAAGCCAATCCAAGAACGGAAACAGCACCAATCAGATATTTATTATATAGTTTCATTATAATATTCTTATTGAGTATTTGAAATTAGAATGTCAAATTAACACCAAATGCAAAGCTTGCTGTCGAGGGAACACCACAGTAGTCGATACCTACTGAAGATGAACCTGAACGACCTGAACCTGCTGCTGCAACTTCGGGGTCACCGTCATAGTTGGTGAAAAGGAGAAGGTTGCTTGCTGATGCGGTTACAACGGCACGTTTGATAACTTTAGTCTTTGCAAGAGCAGCCTGAGGAACGCTGTAAGAAAGCGAAATGCTTCTCAGACGGAGTGAGTTAACTTTTTTCAACCAGTTATCAGTTTCATAAAGATAGTAGTCCTGATAATAATTGTTGATCAACCAGCGACCGCTGACAGTTTTGCTGTTGTAAGTATATGTTTTGTCTGCTTCGTAAGTAGTTGACTGAGGCTCGCTATAAGTAGGATTACCGTCATTGTCTGTACCATTCTGATGAACACCGGTAATTGTGAGAGTTTCACGGTCTCCGGTCAAGTAGCTTGTACCGGCAGCAGTCATAGCGTAGTTAGTACCGTTATATACAACACCGCCTACACGGAATTCCCAGAGCATGTTGAGTGACCAGTCTTTCCAACGGAGGTTGTTGTTCCAACCACCGGTGAAGGTCGGTTCACGGTTACCGGCATAGCTATTTGAGTCATTGTTCTTTTTAGGCATGTTATTTTCATCAAGGATAGTGTTGCCCTTGGTGTCATAGAGCCAGTGAGCGCCGGTAAGAGCCATGAAGTGACCGTCATTAAATGAAGCGGCTTTAACATTACCAAGCTGTGCATCGGTTACATAAAGAACTTCCATACCTGCCATGAGGTGTTTTACTGTACCACGGTTACCGGCCATATTGATGCTTGATTCCCATGTCCAGTCTTTATTCTCGATGAGAGTACCACCGATTGAAAGCTCCATACCTTTGTTATAAACGTCACCGGCGTTAACCGAGCGAAGGATATAACCGGTTGCATTTGACAGACGCGGGCTCATGATCTGGTTGTATGAGTTGTTGGTGTAGTATGCGTAGTCAAATTTCAAACGACCGTTAAAGAGACGAAGTTCAAGACCGAGTTCGGTTGATTCTGAGATTTCAGGTTTGAGATAGGGGTTACCGGCCTGCCAGTAAGCTGCTGTTCCTTCATAGCCACCGAGGAATTCCTGAACGGCCCATGCAGGAGTATCGAGCTGATATGCGCTGGTATCTTTACCTACACGTGCCCACGATGCGCGAACGCGACCAAAGGTCAGCCATTCACTGGGCTGCATAAGTTCGGTAAATACAAAGCTACCACTTACCGATGGATAGAAATATGAACGGTTTTCAATAGGAAGTGTTGAAGACCAGTCATTACGTCCGGTTACGGTCAAGAATACGGTATTTTTCCAGTCTGCGCGGAATTCACCGTATACACCTACGAGACGCTTGCGTGTTGTTGTGCTTTCAAATTTTTTGTTAACGTCAGTTGCATTGCTGAACGAATAGAATTCGGGAACGGTAAAGTTCCAGGCCATGCGGTAGTTTGACCAGGTGTGAGTATCGTCTGTAGTAAGACCACCAAGGAGGTTGAATCCAAAGTCACCAAACGATTTGTTGAAGTTGGTCATCAAGTTGGTTGAAATATACTGGTGACGGTAGTCATTTTCAACATACATACCTTTCTGCCACAACTCTTTGTTGGTACCACCTGCACCGATGACTTTAGAGTCGTCATATGTATAGGTGTCGATACCGGTACGGAACGAAATCCACCACCAGTCGGCTATATCAGCGCGGATATTGAAGCTACCGGTGAAACGGTCAGTCTGGTCTTTGATTTTATTCTTGTTAAGAATCCAGTAAGGGTTGGTTTTATCGTTCCACGGGTCGATCTGATCTCCGAACACAGCATAACGGTTACCGTCTTCATCAAGATATTGCTTCATGTTCATGTCAGGAGCCCAAGTGTTGACACCCATAAGTGCACCACCCGATGAACCACCATTACCATAAAGACCGGCCGAAGTAAGAGTCTTGGCGGTACGAGCCTGTGAATATGCTACATTTGCACCAAATGTAAGCATTTTCCACTTCTGGTCGCCGTTGAAACGGAATGTCGATTTTTTATAACCTGTTGTGGGGATAACACCATCCTGATCATAGAATGATCCTGACAGATAGAAGCTACCGGTTTTTGAACCACCGGCTACACTGATATTGGTATCCCATGCGCCACCGGTCTGATAGAAATCATCTATATTATTATATGTAGCGCCTGTAATTTCCTGACCCCATGCATTGTATGATGAGCTTCCGCCATTGAAATCAAGATACTGGGTACCGATGTAGTCACCATCGCTATTATACTGGTCCTGGAAGTTACCGTGACCATAACGTTTCTGGGTCTTGGGAAGGTTTTTAACCCACTGAGTGATATATTTAGCACTAACGTTGATTTCGACATTACCTTCGTTAGCACCTTTTTTTGTGGTGATGATTACCACACCGTTGGCAGCGCGTGAACCATAAAGAGCCGCTGCGGCCGGACCTTTGAGGACTGACATGTTCTCGATGTCCTCGGGGTTGATGTCCATCAAACGGTTTGAGTTGGTAGTAGAGGCGGCCTGAGTACCGTCAAATGCCGAGTTACCTGCTACCGAAGTCGAGTTGTCATAGATTACACCGTCAACAACGATAAGAGGCTGGTTGTCGCGCTCAAGTGATGTACCACCACGGAGGATGATCTGAGCACCTTCACCGGCACCACCACCGGCCTGGGTGATGTTCACACCGGCGATTTTACCTGAAAGTGAGTTAAGTGCATTTGAAGTTTTGTTACGCATGAGTTCGTCGGCACCGATATCATCGATTGCATAACCAAGTGACTTTTTGTCTTTCTTGATACCGAGAGCGGTTACGACTACCTCATCGAGATTAGCAGCATCGGGCTGCATGGCTACGTTGATAGGCTGACCGTCAAATTTCACTTCCATTGGTTTGTAACCGATGTAAGAAAGTTTGAGGACATCCCCCGGCTTGGCACTGAGCGAGAACTTACCGTCGATATCGGTGGTAACACCGCCGGGCTTGCCAGCAACGATTACTGACACACCGGGAAGAGGTTCGCCGGTCTCGTCAACGACTGTACCGGTAGCCCTTTGGGCTTGTGCGACAGCTGTAAAACCGCTTGAGAATATCCCGTCATAGACAATAGGACTTCCACACGCGATTGAAAGAGCTGTCAACAGAGCTAATTGCTTTTTCATAAAAGGAATGTGTAGATGTTAATATTAAGGTAATTAAGTTAACTTATACGATTTAAATTAGTTAGAAACGTAAGTTTTATTTACGCACTCTTGGTAAGAGAGTCTAAACCGCGGCAAATTTACATATTAATTTCTTAATCTGCAAAAAAAAAGCCTATAAAATCACTTCAAATTTTCATAAATTTTAAATTTTAATTTCAAATGTTTAGTATTTTGTAAACAATTCTAAACATAAATCACTATCAATCATCATCTTACACAGTTAAAAATATCTCTTACCAAGAGAGACTAAATAATTTGCTTTATAATTAATGTGTTAATAACTAATTTACAAATCACTTAACCACATAATCAAAAACGTTTCACTAAAATCAACATTTTAAGTTAACCCATCTATCAACCCTTGCTATGTATCCCATTAATTGAGTCCAAACTGATTCCTTTTCATTTTAATTCATAATCGGGATACCTTTTGCAAATTAAAATCATCCTTTATGAGAAAAGCTTTCTTATTGGCAATGACGCTCTCATGCGGAATACCCGTATGCGGTACATTCACCGCTATGGCATCTCCCGAGCCTCTTGCCGCCGGACAAGCCGTTGAAACAATCACCGGTACAGTCCTTGATGAAGCCGGCGAACCTCTCATTGGTGCTACCGTCGCCCAGAAATCAAATCCGGCTAACGGTACATCAACTGACATCGACGGCCGTTTCAGCATCCGTGTCGCCCGCGGCACAGCTCTTGTCATTTCTTACATCGGTTATCGCACTGTCGAAGTGCCCGCCGCTGAAGGGATGCAGGTGACTCTCCAGTCAAATGACGCATTGCTCGACGAAGTTGTAGTCGTTGGTTACGGTTCGCAGCGTCGTGTCAATCTTACGGGCGCTGTCGCAACAGTCGATGTTGCCAAGGCTATGGAAAGCCGTCCAGTAATGGACGCTGCCAAAGCTCTCCAGGGTGCAGTCCCCGGTCTTACAATCACTACTGCAAACGGTGATATTGAATCGGCTCCTACAATTAAGATTCGTGGTGTCGGAACACTTTCAAACAATGCTGTTTCAAATCCTCTCATCATTGTTGACGGTGTGCCCGTTGACGATCTTTCGTTTGTAAATCCAGACGACATCAAAGACATCTCGGTGCTTAAAGATGCGGCTTCTTCGGCTGTGTATGGCACACGTGCAGCGTTTGGTGTTATCCTCGTGACAACAAAGTCATCAGGAACTCAGGATCGTGTCAAACTTAAATATTCAAACAACTTCTCATTCTCAGGTGCGACAGTTCTTCCCAAATTTGCAAACACTGTCACCAACCTTGAAACCGCCCTTCAAGGTGCTACACGTGACGGAACAGGTGCAGGTGCCGAGATCTTTGGCTGGGAGTATGTTCAGCTTCTCCCCTATGCTAAGAAGTGGCAGGAGCAGCATGGTGGCAAGGCCTATACTGACCGCGTTGAACTTAAGCCGTATGTAGACGACAATAACGTAGGTGATTATATCGTTTATAAGAATTCGGCCGGCAAAGACCTTTGGCTCATGTACGGTGATTGGGATGTTGCTGAAACTCTTCTTCAGAGCGCCGCTCCTGGTCAGAAACATAATGTCAGCATCGAGGGTGCAAGCGGTAAGACAAACTATCGTCTTGCCTTTAGCTATGACTCGAAAGAGGGCTTGATGAAATACAATCCTGACAAAATCCGCCGTTATAATGCAACTGCAAGCATTGATACTGAGATTTTCTCTTGGTTGAAAGCCGGAGCCCGTGTCACTTTCTCAGACCGTGAATATACCGGTCCTAACCTTAACCGTAACCCCTACCAGTTCATCTGGCGTTGGCCCGGATTCTTCTCGGCTTATGGTTACACTATAGACGAGAACGGTGACGAGCGTGATTTCCGTAATGATATTGGTATCCGTCTCAATTCACCTACTGACCGCACGATTACAACAAATACTCGTCTTCAGGGATGGATGCAGGCAACCATTGCTCAGGATCTCACTCTCTATGGTGACTTCACCTATACTCTTCGCAACCAGAACAGTGATGCTACTCAGGTGCCCTATACACTTTGGTCAACCTGGACAACATCTCCTTTTACCACATGGACTCCTTATACTCAGGCAACCTCAAGCGCGGCTCAAAGCAACTACCGCGACAACATGTGGATGTTCAATATTTATGCAACATATGCTAAAACGTTTAAAGAGAGTCATAACTTCAAGCTGATGGTTGGTGCTACCGCCGAACAGGAAGTATACAAATATTTCTATGCAAAGCGTACCGGTCTTGTAGATTATAATCTTCCCAACATCAACCTAACTAACGGTACCAACTACACAACCTCGGGTAGCAATACTCACCGTGCAACTGCCGGATTCTTCGGTCGTGTGAATTATGACTACAAAGGTATCTATCTCCTTGAAGTAAATGGTCGCTATGACGGTTCAAGCCGTTTCCCCGAATCGGGTCAGTGGGCATTCTTCCCCTCAGTATCGGGTGGTTACCGCTTCTCTGAAGAAGCTTACTTTGACAAACTCAAACACATTGTCAACAATGGTAAGGTTCGCTTCTCTTATGGCCAGATTGGTAACGAGGCTGTAGGTTCAAACCGTTTCCTCTCGACTGTATCGGCTGTAACTGCCGCCAATACACACTGGCTCACCGGTAATCAGAAAATTTCAGAGTATGGCATGCCGACTCTCGTTTCAAGCACTCTATCGTGGGAGCGTATCGAGACTACAGACATCGGTCTTGACCTCGGATTCCTCGACAGCCGTTTCACCTTTGGCTTTGACTGGTATCAGCGTAACACCAAAGACATGCTCGGCCCATCGGCTCCTCTGCCCGGTGTTCTCGGTGTATCGGCTCCTTATGGAAACAATGGTTCGCTCCGCACCCGTGGTTGGGAGCTCTCTCTCGGCTGGAATCAGCAAGTTGGTGATGTAAACCTTTATGCCAACTTTAACCTTTCGGATTCACGCACCAAAATCACCAAATGGAACCGTGACGAAAATGGCGTGCCCGCCGAACTCATCTATACCTATGCTCCCGGTAACGGAACATATACTGAAGGCACTTATTTTGGTGACATCTGGGGATTTGAGACCGACCGATATTTTGAAGAATCTGATTTCAACGGCAAGAAAGCCGATGGCTCATGGATTTATAAAGACGGCGTAGCTGACCAAACCGGTCTTCAGACAGGTTCGTTTGTATACGGCCCCGGTGACGTAAAATATAAAGACCTCAACGGTGACGGTGTAATCAACATCGGTGATCCCGATATGGTTGATGCCGACGGTAAAAAGATTGCAACAGGTACTCTCCGCAACCACGGTGATATGAAGGTAATCGGTAATGCTCTTCCGCGCTACGAATACTCGTTCCGTATCGGTGCAAACTGGCGTGGTTTTGACGCTGATATCTTCTTGCAGGGCGTTGGTAAACGCAGCATGTGGGCTACCGGTTCTTTTACTGTTCCTATGGCGCAGTCGAATCTCGGTACATTTGAACACCAGCAGAGCTACAACCGTTACATCGTTTCAAACGATTACAGCGAAATTATCGGTTATGAAGTTAACCAGAATAATGAATACCCGGCTCCCTATCCCGGCATGGGTATGACAAACGGTGTTTACTCAGCACGCATGGGACGTGGTGCCGGTAGCTTCTATCCCCAGAGCCGTTACTTGATGGATCTCTCTTATCTTCGCGTCAAGAACATTACACTCGGATACACACTCCCCTCAGCCATTACTAAGAAAGCTTTCATTTCTAAAGCTCGTGTCTATGTGAGCGGTGATAATCTCTTTTTCCTCCACAATGGACTTGGCAAGTACAAAATCGACCCCGAACTTACTCGTTCAGAAGCGAACGCAGAAGGTGTTAACGATGGTGTAGGTGCATTTGGACGTACAATTCCCCAGATGCGTACATACTCATTTGGCCTTCAGGTTACATTCTAATCAACACAAAATAGAATATACACTATGAATAAATTATATTTAATCGGAGTGCTCGCCTTGACCGCTGTGGCAACCACAAGCTGCGACCATCTCCTCAACGATAATCGTTACCCTCTTTCGCAGCAGGTAGTAAATCCCCTCTTCTGGAGTAATGCGAGCAACGTTATCGGGCAAACCAACTATCTTTATGAGAATTATCTCGGATATGGCAATGGCACAGGTTCGGGTAATTTCTATTGGTCAACTCTTTCTGACGACCAGGTAACAACTGTAGGCGGTAGCTTCCGCAACTGGACCTACACTACGACACCTTCAACTTCGTCAAGCTGGACAAGTCCTTACACAGAAATTCGTCGTTGCAACCTTATCATCGAGGGTGTTGCTTCGGGTACGCTTACCGATGCTGAAAAAGCCAATTTTACTGCGATAGCTCGTCTCAATCGCGCTTACCAGTACTATCAGCTTGTACGCGCCTATGGCGATGTTCCTTTGATTAGCGCTGTTATTGACACTGACTCAGAGGAACTTTATGCGCCCCGCGACAATCGTGATGATGTCATGGACTTCGCTCTTGAAGACCTTAATTATGCAAAAGACAATATCGCTACAAAGTCGTCTAAAACTGAATGGTCAAGAGATCTTGCACAGGCAATGAAAGCCGAAATTTGTCTTTTCGAAGCCGCCTATGCCAAATATAACGCCGGTAACAGCACTCGTGCAAATAAATATTACAACGAGGTAATTGCTGCTTGTGAAGCTCTTATGCCTTCGTACACTCTTAATGCCGACTATGCTACAAATTATCAGAGTGTACGCTCTGAAATGGAGGCTAACAAAGAGGTGATTTTTGCTAAAATGTATGAGAAAGGTGTGTTCATGCATTCTCTTATGGATTACTCAGGTTCTTCTACCCCGATTGCTGGTATCTCCAAGGATGCATTTGACGCTTACCTCTTCAAAGACGGTAAACCTCTCGCTCTTACATCTGAAAATAGATCGGATGTAGGTGAAATGGTTGACGGCAATTATTCAATTCAAAAATTGCTTGACGTGCGCGACTCTCGTCTTTCGGTGACCACATATCCCTGTGCTATGTACACCGGTCAGGCATGGGGCATCTCTAACACAATGCTCATGACTTCAACTTCAGGATACGGCGTCGCTAAATACAATGACCGTCGCATTGCCTATGATGATGCAATGACAGCCAACAAGAACTACACATGTGCTCCGCTTTATTGGCTTGCTGAAATCTATCTCGCTTACGCTGAAGCTAAAGCTGAACTTGGTACTCTCACCGATGCCGACCTCAACAACACCATTAATAAGCTGTATGCACGTGCTGATCTTCCCAACCAGACTATTGCATCTTTGTCAGGTATGAACGACCCCGCTAATAACATGGGTGTATCAAGCCTCCTTTGGGAAATCCGTCGTTGCCGTCGCTGCGAGCTCATCATGGACAACGATATCCGTTACTGGGACCTTGTTCGTTGGAATCAGCTTGAACTCCTCGACAATACAACTCATCCCAATATCATGCTTGGTATTAATGTATCAGCAGCTGCGGTTGCGCCTACTCGCCAGAGTGGTGATTACCTCGATGCTTCTATGGGTCTTACCCGTAAGTTTACCGATCGTGAAAAACTCTATCCCATCCCCACTAACCAGATTACTCTTAACAGTAATCTCGTTCAAAATCCCGGATGGTCAGCTCAATAATCTTGAATTTCATTTTAGAAATAACAGCTTAAATAAAAAAGGAGGTTGTCGCCCGGCAACCTCTTTTTTATTATGTTCCACAATTATACCCATTAACCATTATAAATCTTATTCGACTTATAAGACTTATATAACTAAAAAAGGGGCGCGAATTTCGCGCCCCCATTTTGCATTATGCTTTATGAATTATGCATTATACATTAAAGAACTCGGTAAACGCGGCGATAGTATAGTCGACATCAGCCACAGCGGCACACTCGCGAGCCGAGTGCATAGCCCACTGAGCGGCACCCATATCAACACCGCGGAGTTCGATTTGTGAAGTCAGCTTGTTGCCGAGAGTCGATCCGCCGGCTACATCACTATGGTTCACAAAGAACTGGCAGGGAACACCCGCACGGTCACAGATGGTCTTGAACACGGCTGCCGACTCGGCATCGGTCATGTACTTGCAGTTGGCATTGATTTTGATGACGGGACCGTTACCGAGAACCGGATGGTTGGTGGGATCCTGTTTCTCCACATAGTTGGGATGAACACCGTGAGCATTATCGCCCGAAATCATGAACGATGATGCTACAGCGCGGAGATAAGTCTCGTCAGTTCCACCGATACAGTCGTTGATGCGACGCAAAATGTTGGTGAATACCGGTGAGCATGCACCCTGTTTTGTACCGCTGCCGGTTTCCTCGTTGTCAAAGATTGCGGCAACGCGGGTCATTGCACCCGATTTTGACTCAAGAAGCGCGGTGATGGCGGCATGTGCCATTTCGAGGTCATCGATGCGGCCCGAGGTAAGGAACTCGTTGTCGGCACCTACGGTGCAAGCCTTTGTGGTGTCATAGAGCGACAGGTCAAAATCGATAATTTCTTTTGGATCAACACCAAGTTCTTTTGCGACGAGATTGAGCACAAAATTGTTTTTCTCGGCAGCCTCGTTTAGTTTTGCGATGACCGGGAGCATATCCTTTTGTTTTGAAAGAGGATTACCTTCGTTCACGGCGCGGTTAAAGTGGATAGCGAGGTGAGGAATGGTGAGGACAGGACGGTCAATTTTTACAAGACGGCTCACTGGATTGAGGGGGTCATCCGATTTAAGGATAACACGGCCGGCAATCGAAAGTGGCCGGTCAAACCATGTGTAAAGGATTGGGCCACCATATACCTCGGTATTGAGTTTGAGAACATTTCCGTCAGATAGCATCTCGGCATTTGGTTTGATGCGGAAACCGGGAGAATCACTGTGGGCCGAGATAATCTTGAAACCCTTTTCTACCGGACCCTCGCCTACTACAAAGGCAAAAATCGAGGAATCGTTCTGGGTTGTGTAATACTTGCCGCCTTGACAAGATTCCACGCGTCCCGACGGTCAAGGCGGGTAAAGCCGGCCTTGTCAAGACGCTCGCTTATTGTTTTGACTGCATAAAAGTTGCAGGGACTGTCGTCAAGAAACGACATGAGGTCGTTGAGATGTTTGCTGTTCATGGTTAATCGTGGTTTATAGTTTGATTATAGTTTTCTATATTGTTGAGTTAATTTTGATTAGTCTTTTCCGGGTCTTTGGTTTGATCAGAGCCTTCAACATCATCTGACACAGCCGACAGCTCCGATTCACCTTCAGTCACGACCGATTCCTCTTTTTTAGGAGCCGGGGTTGATGCCGATCCTTTCAGCATCTGTTTCAGGCTGCGTTTAGTCGATTCCACCGGCTCGGCCATCAGGTCAATCATTGCCTGCGGGATGACAAAAACATCTTCGGGCGACATAGGGCGCATATCTGTATACCATTTGAACTGTGGCAAATAAAGATCGGAACGTTTGGCAAGATAGAGCGGCGTAATCACGCTCGTTGACGACGGCCACGCCTTCATGCGATCAAGCTGATTACCGCTGAACCATGCCGTCAGGAACGAGGTTTCGAGCGTGGCAAATTTGTTATAGGTCGAGTCAGATTCCTGGGGCAACGAAATAGCCTGCACATTACCGCTGACATCAAGACTCGACAGATGTCCGTCGGTAAAATATGCAATCATTTCACTACCCGTGAGCTGTTGATAAAATCCCGGCTCTATCTCCTCGGCCATAAATCCGAAATCGGGCAATCGGGCAAAATCGACAGTCGAGTCATTCAGATGCACCTCGATTATCGCACCGAAAATCTGACGGTTGTCGCTCCATACCACCGGGTGGTGGTTGAGATACAGCATCGAGTCGGTCTGCACAAAAGTCATCGAGTCACACAACCCCTGCAAATCGGATCGGTAAAAACGCACCTTATGGGCAGCAATGACAAGATGAGTTGTATCGGCAGGAATCATAACCGAATCAACCTCATGCTCGGGAGTAATCACGGCAAACGTGCGGATAGTGTCAGAATGTAGATAGAGCGTGTCGCCCTGTGAATATTCTTTGGCAAGGGCATTGCCGGTTACAAAAGCACTGTCGGTCAATTCGTTGTAAAAGCCATAATCACCAAGCAACATCATCGAGTGGGCCGAGTCGGTCATTATCACATTTCCGAACGCCTCGCCAAATCCTGCGTTTTTATCATATTTGAGCGAATCGCCTGTCAGCGTGTTATTTTGACGTGACACCACAACCGACCGCTTGAACAGGTCGGCAAATGATGTTTCGGTATTATATGTCGCGCTGTCGGTATAAATCTTGCCGTCACGGTTGATGATTACTGACGGCACATCCATCTCGGCCAGGTGAGTTTTGGTGTTATAATAAAGCTGCTCGGTCAAGATGTTCAGCGTGTCATCTTTTGCCAGCGACACCAGCGACACGTTTTCACGGAACAATGCCTCTGACTGGTTTGGAGCATATTCGCCATACTGAGACTTCAGCCGGTTCTTTTCATCGGTGAGTGTACCACCGTTATCATAGTAACCCAGATCTATGCCAAGGTCATAGTAAAACGGATTGGTCTGTAGTTCGACATCCCGGTTGATGAGTCTGACAAGCTTTCCGTTGGTGCCATAAAGAACCGCAAGTTCAGTCGAATCGGTATAGACAAGTTCGTCGGCATAAACAAAAAGAGTGTCGCCCTGCTCCATTCTCACATTTCCAAACGCCTCGATCGAGTTAGTTTTTTCATAAAGATGAGCACTGTCACAGTACATGAGCATGTCACCTTTGCGAAACATTACATCGCCGGTCAGTATCTGGTATTCGACTTCGGGACGGGCTATAAGACTGTTGGCGCGCTCCAAAAACACTTTATCACGCTGGTGACGGTCGGCCGTAGCTATTGTGGGGACAATCGGAGTTGTATCACGACGGACCACCTGAGCCCTCGACGGAGCAAAAAATGCCGTCAGGACAACAACAGCAAGCAGGCCCAGGATGAATGATTTCATCGGGCCTGTTTTTTCATTACCGTTCCCTTTTATTCTATATGACATAGAATTTTATGGTTTCCAATCGGTTAATAATTTCGCTCAAATCAGCGAATCCAGCCTTCGTTTTCAAACTGACAGTCGGACCAGCCGTCTTCAATTTTAACGTAAGTGGTTTTAATTTTATTTTTGAGCCAGTCTTTCAGGATTTTTTCCTGAACGCTTGCCTCATACATGTTTCTAATCGTGGGGAAGTCATCCGACAGGTTTGCCTTGTGAGCTTCGATACGGTTTGTCAGCTTCACGACTGCAACAATTTCACGGTTACGTTTGGGGTCCATCATTGTGAACGCCTCCGACACATCGCCGGGCTGCATGTCAGCTACAACCTTGGCTATCTCGGGAGGAAGCTGCGACATTTCAAATTTGGTACTGCCGGTCTCGTCATTAGTCATTTGACCACGGCTGAATCGTGTATCCTTATCCTGCGAAATAAAGCGGGTAGCCTCTTCAAATGTAAACTTGCCAGCCTTCATATCGCGCACAACTGTATCAAGGCGGTTTGTTGCGAGCTCAAGGTCTTCGGGCGATACTTTGGGACGAAGAAGAATATGACGGGTATTGATACGGTCACCACGTTTCTCTATGAGCTGGATAATATGGAAACCATACTGTGTCTCAACGATTTTTGAGACTTTCTTCGGGTCATTGAGGTTAAAGGCCACAGCAGCATATTCAGGTTCGAGATGGCCTCGTCCCATAAAACCGATTTCACCGCCTCGCACACTCGAACCGGGGTCCTCGGAATAGAGTGACGCAAGTGTCGAGAACTCGCTCTCTCCGTTAAGAACGCGTTCGGTATAATCGCGCAGACGCCCCTTTACATCCTCGATTTCCTGACGTGGAATCGTCGGGTTGATTGTGATAATCTGTACCTCGACCTGAAGAGGAATAAACGGGATACTGTCGGCCGGAAGACCGTCAAAGTAGCGGCGCACATCGCTCGGAGTGGCCTTTACATTCTTGACCATCGAGTGTTTGACCTGCTCGATACGCGACTGATTGGTCACCATTTCGGTGCGCCACTCGCGGAGCTCCGGAATTGATTTGCGGAAATACTCCTCGACCTTTTCTTTTGTACCGAGATTGGTGATGAGATAGTTTATCCAGCTGTCGACCTGCTGTGCAATCATCGAAGCCTGAACCTCAACGGTGTCGATATCGGCCTGATTGAGAAACAGTTTATCGATTGCTAATCGCTCGGGCACATAACAATATGGGTCGCCCTTGATTGTCATGCGGTCATAAAGCATCTGCTGATAGGTTTCCTCGATTTCTGATTTATAAATCGGCTGGTCACCGATTGTCCACGCCACTTCTTCGGCAACATTGTTCTGGGCCGAAACACCGGCAAAAGCCACAGCAGCGAGGATGAAAGTCAATATTCTTTTTAGTTTCACAATTGTGGAAATATTTTGGTTTATCGTTTTATTTCAAATTAAGTTACAAATTTACGTTTTTCTTTTTAATTATCAAGAATCCAGGTCACAGAATATTTCAACAGTCCCCTTTTCACTCGCTTCTTTGAGCAATTGTCGTCTCATTTCGCGGTCAAGATCGGCCTGACGTCTGAATGTCAGTTCCTGAACTATCTGATCCGAGGCCGCTTCAAAAGGAAGCGTACGTCCGGTTGGTATGTAATCACTTATGTAAAGCAAATACACAAAACCATCCGAAACTGTTTCATATTCCTTTTTTACACGCAGCAAGCCGTCGGGATTCACACTCAAATCGACCGGAATCCTTGAATCAATCTGATCCCATTCAACCCATCGGTCCTTGAAGTAGTCATAGTGAACCGCCGCATCAAGACATTCCTTTTCAAGACGGTCTATATCGTCGAGCTTGTTTGATTTATAAAGTTTTTTTATTGTCTTCAAATTTGAAGCATCCTCAGGTATTTTTATATAAATACCTCTCACCAACGGCTGGCGTGCCACAAACATACCGGCATTTGCATCATAAAAAGCCTTGAGGGAATCAGGAGAAAATGCATTGGACGTTTCTGCAGCGATTATCCTGCGACGATATTCATAGGCTATGAGCTGATTACGGTATTGCTCGGTAAGACGGTCAATCTCGGCCATGTCGCCTATAGCTTCGGCACCATACTCCGACATGAGTTTTGTGTCAATCCATGACCTGATATATGCACGTGCTATCCTTGTGCTGTCAGCCTGACTGAGCCCTTGTGGCATATTTGCCCTGAGCTCCCCGATAGTCAGTTCACGCTCTCCCATTTTTACAAGAATTCCCGCTCCTTCTCGCGCTGAGTTGGTGCAAGCTGTGAAAAAGGCAGCGAGAAGAAACGGGAATATATGTTTTACACTGAGACGCATAATGTTGATTTTGACTCTCAAAGTTAATCAATTGTTTTGAGCTGACGAAGTTCGGAAGCTCGTCGAGCCAAAACTTTCAATTTTTTTAAGAGCCTTTTGATTTATCTTAACGTTGTGACCACTTCTCAAGCTCTTGTCACGTCGGTCTATCAGCATTTTTCGGTATTCTTCGGTGAGCAAGCCATGTACATCTTCAGCGCTCTCGGGAGCATTGATCAGACGGCCGTCCACAGCCATACACAAGCCCCACCTGCTAACATTCTCAGTAGCCCGACCGCCAAAAGCCACATAGTCGACAATCTCGTTTACACCTGCCGGCATGACGATATGACTGATTCTTACATTGCGCCCGTATTCTTTTCTCAACAACGGTATGGCCACTTCCATGTCCCCACCCGAGCGCTCGACAATAGTCTTTGCTTCAGCTTGATTCTCTCCTCGTGCAACACATATTATATACCCTTTGAACCGCGGAGCATCCCAATTATAGTCATTTCGGGTCATTTCAAAAAACCGGTTAAGCGAATCTTGATTCTCAATTCCCGATTTATCGAGATAATCCTCCACTACATACTCTACAAGCATGTAATCACTGTATTCCGACACCGCATCTCTTATATCGGCACGAGCATTATAAATCGAATCGGCAGCGGCCACAATCCTGTCATACAAATCATCGTCAAGACCGCTTATACCGTCTACCAATTGAGGCGGCATATATGGAACACTAAGCGACATCAGGTGTGACGCAACTGTCAGACGGAATTCAGGGAGAGTATCTATCATTTGCAGGCGTGCATCAGCCACGTTAAGCCTATAAGTTATAAACTTGTCCAGATACTCATGTGCTGACATCGATTCGGCAATGCCTATACGGTTATTTTCAAATGATTTTTCAAACTGTGATACCGTGACTGTATCATTCCCATCAATAATGACGAGCCAGTCATGGCGGCAATCATTCTCAACCACATCACAATGAGCATTCTCGGCTGATGCTCCTACCGCCATGCACCATAAAATCACAAAAGGAATTATAACAAGCCGTCTCATATATTAGTGTAAAACAAAAACCGTCGCCTTGACCCTCACTATGAGGCAGACGACGGTTTAATCTTAATCTTTTTTGAAATTATAAAGCTACTTTCTCCTTGATAGCGTCGGTAATATCATCGACATCAATACCATAAAAAAGAGTGGCTCCTACTGGGAAAATAAACGAGAATCCGTTTTCGATTCCTGCATCCTTGATAGCGGTGTCAATCTTTTCATTGATGGGACGAAGCATATCTTCGCGACGGCTTTTAAGGTCATCCTCGGCCGATGCAAGAAACTGCTGGGCACGCTTCTGCATTTCCTGAATCTCCTGAATGCGACGTTCGCGTATTGTCTGAGGTGTATTCGACCTGATGTTGAGAGTCTGATAATCTTCAAATTTTTTGTCGATATCGGCAGTCATTCGGTCATATTCAGCATGATATTTTTCCGAAAGCTCAAAAATAGTACGTTCGGCGATTACATACTCTTCCATTGACTCGAGAACAGCCTGACGGTCAACAACGGCAAAACGCTGAGCCGATACAAGCATCGGCAACATCAGCAATAATGAAATAATAATACGTCGCATGATTTGAGATGTGAAGGGTTGAGTTTATTAATTTCAATACATAAAACACAAAAGCCGCCGGGCATTATTGCGGCGGACGACTTTTGATATATTGGATATCGGTTTTTCAGTTTTTACTTGATACCGAGTTTTGCTTTCACGAGGGGGTTAACGTCTACAACATCACCGCTCATGTAGATAGCTGCATCGGCGGGAAGGATAATTGTAAGACCATTTTCCTGACCTACAGTCTGGGCTGCTTTCTGGATTTTCTCATAGATAGGAGCCATGAGCTGCTGCTGCTGCTGCTGAAGATCCTGATCATAGGTCTGGGCATGCTGTTGGATGCGCTGCTGCATTTCGGTCAAAGAATCTTCGTGACGTTTGAGGATAGTCTGGGGAGTCTGAGG
>JAIDNJ010000065.1 GCA_029063895.1 Muribaculaceae bacterium
GGTGTCGGTCGGCTCGGGAGCACACGTCGGTTCGTCATCGCTTTGATTTTCAGCTGGCTGTGTTTCAACATTGTCAGGCGTTTTTTCGGCGGCGGTTTTCTTGGCGGGTCGGCCGCTGTTTTTCTTTTTGGGCTGACAACCGTTGTTATATCGGCGGGTGTTGGCGTCAATCTGCGGGCGCATCAAAATCATGTATCCGCGTGCGATTGGAGAGAGATTTTCAGGCTCGACCCCGTTGAGGGCATATTCCATGAGGGCTGAGAAAATTTCGGCCTGCATGTCAGCGGGGAGTTCTTTTACTGCTTCATAAAAACTGCGGTAGAATACAAAGCTTTCGCGTGCGTTTTCGGTTTTCATCGTTTTGACTAATTTTTAAAGGTTTATATGAGATGTTTGTTTTCGACTGCAAAGATACGACACAAAACAGGCGATCTGACACAAAAAGGATACAAACGGTAAAATTTTTTTTCTTTTTCAAAAAAACAGAGGGCGGGTGAGTGTGAGTGGGTGTGCTGAAAAAAAGGTTGGCCCCCATAGTCATTTACATTCACATGCACACATTCTCATTATATTTTTAATTAAGATTATAATTTAGATTATCATTATCATTTAAATTATCATTTACATTAGCTTGCAAGTCGCTTGCGTTTTGCTTCTCGTTTGGTTATGATTTAATCATCACAGTTGTTTGTATCTCGGAAATATTCGTTAAATTTGCAGACAGATACATTTAAAAAACTTTATTAAACTGAAACGCTTATGATGATTCAACGTATACAAACCGTTTATCTTTTGATTGCGACAGTGCTCGCAGGTTTTTTTTGTAGCTCAAGCTTTGGTACATTCAAGGCCGAGGAAGCGATGGTGTCGATGTATCCCAAAGATTTTCCGGTAATGCTGGTAGTGGGACTGCTGGTTGCCGTGCTTCTTTTTATCTCGATATTTCTTTATAAAGACCTGCGTCGCCAAAAGACAGTGACAATGGTGTCGATGCTGCTTATTGTAGTGCTTGAGGTGACCGGCTGTTTCATTCTTTTTGGAGGTGAAGGTGCCATGATCGAGTGGACCGGCGGCTGTGTACTTCTTATCGGTGCGCTCGTTTTTGCAATGCTTGCCTATCGTGGCATGAGCCGTGACCAAAAGTTGCTGCGCGACAGCGATAGAATCAGATAAAACTATCCTGTTTCATTGATTTATGTTGTGGCGGCGGGGAAACAGTTTCCTGATTCTCATGAGCCGCTTTGAAACGCTGTCGCCGGCCACGACTGTGCAGACTGCTATGAGAATAAGCACAAGCCCTACGATGTCGGACATCGAGAGATGTTCACCAAAAAGCAACACGCCAAATATCAGGGCAGTAACCGGTTCAAACACGCCAAGGATTGCGGTCGGGGTGGACCCTATCGACTGAATTGCCATTGTCGTCAGCACAAGCGAGGCTACAGTCGGGAGCAATGACAGCGCTATGGCTGTGCCCCACATGAAAGGTGTTGACGGCAGGTCAAGATTGCCGTCGGCAAGGACAGCTCCGCCAAAAATGAGCCAGCCGAAGGCTATGACATAAAAGGTGAGTACAACGGTAGGTATCCGTTTGATTGCCGGGAAATTGACACAGACTATATAGACCGCATAAGATAATGATGACGACATTACCAACAGAGTGCCGGCTGCCGAGAGGGTGGTTCCCGACGTTCCGCCGCTGTATAGCATGTATATGCCACCGCCGGCCATTACAAGGCACAGGATGGTTTGGAGGGTGAGCTTCTCGCGAAAGAAAAATGTCATGATAAGGGCCACCATGAGCGGATAGACAAACAGGAGCGACGAGGCAATCCCGGCGTCCATGTAGCGATAGCTCAGGAAAAGGGCGAGCGACGAGTAGCCCATGAGCAGGCCAAGGCCTAACAGCGGTAAAATGAGCCGCGAATCCACCTTAAGGCTTTGTCCCCTGAATTTAATCATCAACGCAAGTATCGGCAGGGCTATAAGGTAGCGCCAGAATAAAACCGATGTGGTCGACATGCCGCGTTCATAGAGCGGAAGCGTAAAAAGCGGGTTCATGCCGTAAAAGGCTGCCGAAAGCAGTCCGTAAATCGTTCCTTTCAGTTTGTCGTTCATCTTAAAAACAGCTTTTGTAATCGGGGTTGATGCAGGGGGGCAAGATAAAAGCGGTGTATCAATTTAAGATACACCGCCTGTAATTTATAAAAAGTAATTTTATCAGAGGGCGAGAAGCTCTTTGATTTTTTCCTCGACAGCAGCTTTTGACTGAGCACCTACAAGGCGGATAGATGTTTTCTTGCCATCTTTATAGAAAAGGAGGGCGGGAATTGACATGATGCGGTTGGCGGTAGCAAAATCGTTTTCTTCGTCACAGTTGTACTTGCCGATGAGAACCTGACCTTCATACTCGGTTGCGAGCTCGTCGATGATGGGGGAGAGGGCCTTGCAGGGGCCACACCATGTTGCCCAGAAGTCGATGATGATGGGTTTGCCGGTTGCGATTTCCTGTTCGACATTAGCGTCGGTAAATGTAAATGCCATAATTGTTTGTTGTTTTAATGGTTTATAAATTAGGTGATTGTTAATTATTTTCAAATCGATAGCTCAGATTCATGTCGTCGAGCATCTCGGCGAGGTCGCGGGTGAGAGGGATGCGCAGTGCCGAGTCGAGCTTGATGGTGCGGTTGAGTGAGCCGTCATACAGTTCAAAGGTGAGGGACCCCAGGTTGTCGCCGGGCTTGTTGGCCTTGTCGACAAGAAGGTCGATCATTGTGTTGGAGATTGAGCCGGTGTCGAGCTCGATGGTGATGCCTTTGAGGAGCCGACCTTTCAGTTTTGACAGGAGGTCAATGCTGTTTATCGAGCTTCTTATCTCGCCGGGACGGTAGCGGCTCTCCGAGAATGTCATCTCGACAAAAACCGGGGTGCCCGGCTCGCCAAAGTTGACATATTTATAATAGTCGTCGTCAAAAAACTTGACTTCGTAGGTACCGGTGTAATCCTCGAGTTTCATTATTCCCATTTTGCCTCCGCGACGGGTGTCGCGTTTCTGGAAATCGACAACAAGGCCCCCGATAGCCACCTTCATGCCGTCGGTTTTCTCGGCTTTTTCAAAGTTGGCGATTGTCATGCAGCCATAGTTTAGCTCCATGTAGTAGGGGTCGAGGGGATGGGCCGATAGGTAGAGACCGACAAGTTCACGCTCGCGTTCGAGCTTGTAGGCATTGTTCCACTCAAGAGCTGGTTTACACAACGGACGGCCGGCGGTGTTGAT
>JAIDNJ010000066.1 GCA_029063895.1 Muribaculaceae bacterium
AACCGACGTATGCCCATAATACAGCCTCCGGGGGGCGCGCGGCGTGGCGGGGTAGAGCCCGCGGGAGAGGGCGGGCTGGGTATAGGCTTCGGGCGGGATGTATCCCATGTCGACAAATACATTTTCCCATTGTCCGCCCTGGGCCTTGTGACACGTGACGGCGTAGGCATATTTGACCTGAAGGGCATTGAACCAGGGGTCGGTCTTGAGTGATTTGACGCGGGTTTGATAAGGGGTGTCGGGCGCAAACCGGTTGGGGTCGGTCATTGACATGCGTGTGAGTTGCTCCTGTTTGGCGGGCTGAAGTGCGGGAGAGTCGGAAGTCAGGGAGTCAAGGATGATTTTGGCATCGAGTTCGGCATCGCGGTCGGGAAGGCGGAGCCTGAGGTCGGCAAATCTCAGACCCCCTTTTGTTTCGGTGCCATATATTTTTATAACCTCGGCAATGTCACCGTTGGCAATAAAGTCGATTCCCTTGGCCCCGGCGCTCCAGAAGTAGTTGTTTTTTGCGATAAGAATGAGGTCGCCGCGCGAGAGTTCTTCTTCCCGGTCGAGGATACGGGAGCGGATGGCAAGATTGAAATCGACGGCACGCCGGTTTGAGCGGGTTATCATCAGCGTGTTTTCGAGCCCGTCACGGTTATAGCATGTCTCCATGATCTCATCGAGTTCGACGGGGTCGACGGCTTTTACATCGGTAAACGGTGAGACGGTGAGGACAGGCGGAATCAGCGGGTCGAGACGCATCATTTTACGCAGAACCGTGGCGTTGTAGAGTATGCCCGACTGCCGCTGTTGTCTTACCGTCTGGGTCATCACCACGCGGGTGACCTTGAGCCCCATGCCTATGAGAACCTCGGGGCTCATCGCCGGGCTTGAGGTTGTACCGACAGGCGGGAGCTGGGCTGTGTCGCCAAGCAATATCAGCCTGCATCCGTCGCCCGAGTAAACATACTCGATGAGGTCGTCAAGCACACTGCCGCTGTATCCGTCACCACGGCCAATCATCGAGGCCTCGTCGACGACAAACAGGGTGTCGACCGCGGTGTTGTCGGCCGGCCGTCCCCAGCCTGAGCCGGGTTCGGCCCCCGGGCCGGGAGAACGATAGATGCGCCGGTGGATGGTATAGGCTGGGTGGCCTGCAAAGCGGCTGAAGACTTTGGCGGCTCGTCCGGTCGGAGCCAGAAGCACCGATTTCAGGCCGATATCTCTAAGTGTCTTGACCAGTGCGGCGGTGACCGATGTCTTGCCTGTGCCGGCATATCCGTTAAGCAAAAAAACGCCGTTGGGCGGGGCTGTAGGAGCGCAAAAACGCGCCAGGGCAGCAATAAGTTGTATTTGCTGCCCTGTCGGGTTATATGGAAGGTTGTCGATAACGCGGAGTCCGAATTCTTCAGCTTCCATCAGAGTCGATTATTTCAGCGACCACTCAAAGCCGTCTTTGGTGTCTTTGATGTTGAATCCTATTTCGGTGAGACGGTTGCGGATAAGGTCGCTGGTTGCCCAGTCTTTATTGGCTTTGGCCTGGGAGCGGATGGACAGGAGCAGGTCGACGGCATCCTCAAACGGTTTCATCGCCTCGGGGTCAGAGCCGCTGACTATCTCGTCGCGCATGCCAAGAATGTCAAAGAGGAATGTTTTGAAAAGCTGCCTGAGGTTTTCAATGTCAGCTGCCGTGGCTTTTTCCTTGCCGTCGTTGACGAGGTTGATGATGCGGCAGGCGTCAAAGAGGTGGGCGATGACGATGGGAGTGTTAAGGTCATCGTCGAGCGCTTCATAACATTTGGTAAACAATGAGTCGATTTCACTGCTGACGGTCGAGGTCTCGGATGCTTTCAGGTCGTTGAGACGGCGATAGCCTTCGAGCATGCGCTGATAGGCTTTCTCTGATGCCTGGAGAGCTTCGTTTGAAAAGTCGAGTGTCGAGCGATACTGTGCCTGTAAAATAAAGAAGCGGACAGTCATCGGCGAGTAGGCCTTCTCGAGTTTGGGATGTTTTCCCTCAAAAAACTCGTCGAGGGTGATGAAGTTGCCGAGCGATTTACCCATCTTCTGACCATTGATGGTGATGAGGTTGTTGTGCATCCAGTATTTTACTGTCGGGTGATGGTTGTGGGCAACCGACTGTGCAATCTCACACTCGTGGTGGGGGAACTTGAGGTCCATACCGCCACCGTGGATATCAAACTGTTCGCCAAGATATTTCTCGCTCATGGTCGAGCACTCGAGATGCCATCCGGGAAATCCTTCGCTCCAGGGCGAGGGCCAGTGCATGATATGCTCGGGGGCCGCTTTTTTCCAGAGGGCGAAGTCGGCCGGATTGCGTTTTTCGCTCTGTCCGTCGAGCTGACGTGTTTCGCTCAGAAGCTCGTCGATATTGCGGCCCGATAGAATACCGTATTTGTGGGCGCGGGTATACTTGGGGACGTCAAAATAGACCGATCCTTCGCTTTCATAGGCATATCCGCTTTCGATAATTTTTTTGATATAGTCAATCTGCTCGATGATGTGACCCGAAGCGTGAGGTTCGATTGAGGGGGGGAGCACGTTGAGTTTGTCCATCGCCTTGTGAAAGTTGTTTAGATAATGCTGTACAACTTCCATTGGTTCAAGTTGTTCAAGACGAGCTTTTTTTGCGATTTTGTCTTCACCCTCGTCGGCATCATGCTCGAGGTGACCCACGTCGGTGATGTTGCGTACATATCTCACCTTGTAGCCCAGATGCATCAGGTAGCGGTAGAGCACGTCAAAAGTGATGGCGGGGCGCGCGTGACCCAGATGTCCGTCGCCATATACGGTAGGACCGCACACATACATGCCTACGTGCCCGGGATTGAGCGGTTTGAAAAACTCTTTGTTGCGGCTCAGCGAGTTGTATATAGTCAGACTGTTTTCTTTCATGTCAATCAGGCCATAAAGGGGTGGGGGAGGTCATCGGGGCCGTTGCCGTTGGAGCCGGGGTTGATGGGGCGTTTCTGCTTAATCTCGCCAAAGGTCTTTTCATATTTTGCAATGTTGTCGCGGAGAGTGAACATGAGGGTCTTCATGTTTTCGGGCGACATTATCACGCGCGACTGTACACGGGCCTGTCCCATGTTTGGGGCCATGGCGATGAAGTCAACAAAAAATTCGTTGGGCGAGTGTGAAATCACGGCAAGATTTGAATAAACGCCTCCGGCTATTTCGGGCGAAATGTCAATCTTTATTTCGTTTTTGGGTTTGTTGTTGTCCATAATTCGGTAGTATTTTAAATTTGTTTATTTATCGAGATTGATTATGAATGAGTCAAATGTAAGGTTGCTGTTGTTGACCATCACCTTGAGTCGGTCGCCGGGAAGCCGGTTGGCAATCTCCGAGAGGTCAAAAGCCATTTGGTATTCGCGTGTAAACGTCGGTGTGGTGTCGTCAAGTTTCTGGTAGAGGTAGGCGGTTGCCATCTCGTTGTCGAGGGTTGTCTCGTCGACCTTGACAATCAGTTTGCGTTTTGTGGTCGAGTAGGGAATACCGGCATTTATAATGAGTCGGTTGTACATTGACGAGTAGCTGAGCAGATAGAACGGGGTCGTGTTCCATCCCTCGATTTCGTCGGGGGGCACAATCTCGCCCTTGACATTGGTCATCGTCGAGTAGCCTGTGGGGGTAATAACGCCCGATTGGTAGGGCGATCGGTTGTCGGGAATGGTGTAGGCGAGAAATATACATTCGCCCGGTTTGACAATTTCGGGGTCAATGCTGACGGGGGCTGTATAGTTGACTTTGGCCCCGGTGGCAGGGTCGACAGTGGCAAAAACGGCATCGTCCGCGTCGTTACCGTTATAGATGACGACATCATAGTAGGTAAACTCGTCGGAATATTCCTCCTTGTCGCCACACGATGTCATGGCCGCGGCCCACACGATGGTCAGCAGCGATAACAGAGCTGTTTTTGTCGTTTTTTTCAACATTGTCTATTTCGTTATTTTTTCAATCATACCGTCGCGCAGGTGTATCACACGGTCGGCGGCAGCCGCCAGCGATTCGTCGTGGGTCACTATCACAAATGTCTGATTCATGTCGCGTCTCAGGTCAAAAAAAAGTTTGTGGAGCTCGGCCCGGTTGGCTGTGTCGAGGCTGCCCGACGGTTCGTCGGCAAGTACAACCTCGGGGTTGTTTATAAGTGACCGGGCTACGGCTCCGCGCTGACACTCTCCGCCCGACAGCTCGGCCGGACGATGGTCCATACGGCTTTCGAGCCCGAAATAGCGAAGCAGTTCCTGAGCCTTTTTGAGTGCTTCACGTCGCTGTTGCCCGCCAATCATGGCCGGGATTGCCACGTTTTCAAGAAGCGAAAATTCGGGAAGCAGCCGGTGGAACTGAAACACGAATCCTATGTGGCGGTTGCGAAATCGTGCCAGTTGTCCCGATGAGAGCTTGAAGATGTCGGTATCGCCAAAGCGCACATCACCGCTGTCAGGGCGATCGAGCGATCCCATTATCTGGAGTAGTGTCGATTTACCTGCTCCGCTCGGCCCGACAATGGAAACAATCTCGCCGTCGGCAACCGATAGCGAGATGCCTTTGAGCACTTCAAGGCGGTCAAAACTTTTCCTGATATTATTTACTTCTATCATTTCACTGCGAAGTTACTCAAATTTTTTCTCAAATAAAATATATTTAGATAGAATCGTGAATAATAACGCCCAAAAAACAATGCCATAGATTATTTTATAGGCTATTATGATTCAATTATTGGATTTAAGGCAATTATCTCCAGAGTCCTGCAGGAATAACAAAAATGGAGCTATGCAGTTTGACACAGCTCCATTGGTTTGTTTTTTTACAATATTTACAAAAAAACTAAAAACGTCTTTTTTCCTTTGATTCTTGAAAATCGGTATTCGATTTTTTACGTTTTGTTTCGGTTGTAGGCTTTTTTTGGGGCTTCTGAGATTTTGATTCAACGGTGGGCTTTGGTTTAAGACTGTCAGTTATCGTGTTCTTATCAAATACCATCTTTTTGATGATATTGCCGTTTGCGTCAGCAAGACCCCATTTCCCGTTATAAATGAATATCGGACTATCGGCGTTATTATTGTAGAATTCATATTTCTGCAGATTATAGCTTACAGGTAGAACCCATTTCCTTGTTTTGAGATTGTACAATCCTATTTTCCCGTCTTTAATGACCTCGATGTACCACTCTCGAGGAGATTCCGTTATAGCGTCAAATTGTGGCGAAATCAGTTGTTCGCCTTTGGCATATACCCCCCAATTGCCCGATTTGCATACTGCTGCAAGATTGATGCCCAGTTTCTTGACATCGTCACATGGTTCGGTCTCAAAATCGACTACACCGTCAATCATCGGAATCCATGAGCCTTTCCCGTCTTTGTCTATAAAATTGAGGGCAGGACCGCAGTCCTTGATATTGTAAACTTTCAAGTCGGGGAACAAAACTTTGTTTTTGGTCGCATACCAACCTTGAGAAGCTGAATGATTGTATAGCGAACCCCTAATGTCGGACTCAACTATCACGTTACCATCTGCATCATATACCACCCATGGTCTACGTTCATTTATGACAAGCCAACTACCGTTGGCAAAGGGTTCAATCTTTGAGTTGCTTTCTCCCACTGACTTGCCGTTTTTGTCTGTCACAACCTTGAACGTCTTGTTAAATCCAAAATTATCATATACCGACTTGCGTTGTTCATAGTTTGACGAGTATGTTGCATGCTCACCAAAAGTCAGCGCTACTATCATGTGGTCAGGTGTGTTTAAAGAAGGTTTTTCCAATTCTCCACTGATTATGTGAAATGGTCCCATAGTCTTTTCGTCCCACGACCTTAGTTCAAGGAACAGTCCCGGGTCGATAAAATAAAGACGGTCACCTATTTTGTTTCGATAAACCCTTATCGCGTTCATCGCCGGGATAGAGGTCATACGCTGATTTCTGAACTTAATAACCTCTTTACCCGAGGTGCTTAGTGCGCCCCATTTGTCGTTTTGTTTCTTTGCCGGGATTATTACTTCGCCGGTTCCTAAAATTACAGGCTTGAGAATATCGGCGTAATTGGGCTCGACAAGGACCGTCCGCTTCGAGGCATCAAAAAGGCCGGTTTTATTCCCTTTCTTTATTTTCCAATAGTTGTCAAATCGGGTGACTTCATTGTACTTTGAAGGCTCAAGCAAAATTTCACCTTTTCGTGAAGTCAGGCCGGCCTTGTCACCTTTCTTAACGATGAAGAAGTCAGCCTCCGACGTATCGATATCCGAATACTCCGCAGGCAATATTATAGACCCCTGAGACGAAATAAAGCCCTTTTTACCTTTTACGACAGTGATATAGCCTTCTGATCCTACGGGATTCAATTCAGTTATTTCGGGCCGTTGTAAATATCCGCCATCAGGAGTTATGATCCCCTTTTTACCCTTGACTGAAACTATTTTGTTATTGCCTTCCATCACCGGTTCTATAACGGTATAGTTGGGTTTGACTACCCATTTCCCGGTCGTGAGGTCAATCAGGCCCCACAATGCGGTTTTTTCATCCTGCTTCAGCTCAGGCAAAGTGCTTTGGGCGTAAAGTGTCACGCTCAAAACACTGATACAGATTAGACTGAGTATTCGATTCATTTTTGTAACTTTATTGGTGATAAGTGTTAGGCCGGCTCTATTTTGTTCCGTTCAAAATCGAGATTGCCTTTTCGTTGCCATACTCGGCTGCATTCTTTAGCCACTGCATGGCGGTTTCTTCATGAGGTTCGGTTCCGATGCCGTCCATAAAGCATTTGTAAAGATTGAACATCGCGGCATTGTCGCCACCCTCGGCTCCACGGCAGAACCATTCAAATGCTTCTTTTTCCGACTTGGCAAGTCTCAGATCTCCACGATAGTAAATTATCCCGAGATTGGTCTGTGCCGGTGCATATCCTGCTTCGGCACTCCTAGTGTATAGCGCCAGAGCCTTCTCGCGGTCAAACGGGACTCCGATGCCATGCTCATAATTATAAGCCATTGAGAACTCGGCGGGGGCATAACCCTGATTGGCAGCTTTTTTCATAAGTTGGATTCCTTCCGATTCAGATTTAACCACTCCGTCGCCATAATAATAGCATTTCCCAAGCCACCATTGACCGGCGGGATTGTTCTTACCCTCGGCACGCTTGAAGTTGTCGATTGCCTTTGCATGATTGCGGGCAACCCCATATCCTTCATAATAGCACATTCCCATACCGGCAATGCCCGACGCGTTGTTGTCATCAGCTGCCTTTTTAAAAAGTGCAAACGCTTTTTCGGGGTCACGGTCGACGCCTGCGCCGTTATAGAGCGCGTAAGCCAGCTCGACTGTTGCATCGCTGTTACCGAGTTCATCGGCTTTTCGATACTTTTCTACGGCGCCCTTGATGTCACGGGCAGTTCCTATTCCTTTTGCAAGAAGACGTCCCGATGCCAAAATTCCCGCGGGATTACCGCTTGATTCGGCATCCTTGACATAAGCCAACAAAGAATCTTTCGGAAGATTGACTTTTCCGTCGAGAGCCCATAGCGCCATCGTCGCTTTCCCTTCGGCCGAGCCGGCTTTGGCTCCGGCTTCCATCAGTTCGCGTCCCTTTACCCGGTCACCCGAAACTCCATGGCCGTCGAGATAACATTTGGCAAGCTCGATGGTAGCATCTACATTCCCTTTTGTCGATGCCGACTGAAAAAGCTCAAAGGCTTTCTTTTCCGATTCCGATACACCTTTGCCCGAAGCATAGCAGCGTCCGAGCCACAGGTCACCCTCGGCAGCTCCGCTGTCGCTAACCTTTTGAAACAATTCTACCGCTTTGGCATAGTCGCCTTGTAGAAAAGCCTGTTGCCCGTCGGCAACAAGCTTTTTAGTATCCTGTCCGCACCCTGTCAGGAGCATCGCTCCCGCCATCAAGGCGATAACAAGTTTTTTGTTTTTATACATAAGTCCGGCAGCTTTTATTTTACGCCAAGACGCTTTAATGCTTTTTGAGCTCTTTCATAACCCTGCTCGGCCGATTTTTTATACCACTCAATGGCTTTGGCTCGATTTTTCTGAGTTCCTGTACCATATTCGTAAAAAGTAGCCAAATTACATTGACCGACATCATTTCCGTTTTCAGCTGCTTTTGTGTACCATTCAAATGATTTAGTAGCTGACTTGGGAACACCTTTGCCAAATTCATACATCCATCCGAGGTTTGTCATGGCGGTAGTATTTCCCAGATTTGCAGCACGCTGATACCATTCAACCGCCTCTGCTTGTTTCTGTTCATCCCAATGATAGTAGTCACTAATATTATATGCTAAGTTCTGCATAGCATCTACATTACCGGCTTCAGCGGCTTTTCTATACCAAGATATAGCATTGACTTGATTAGGTGTCTTACCGTCAGGACTGATTTTATCGTTTGCATACAAATGCCCCATATATCTCATACCTAATGAAGATCCATCGGCCACGGATGATTTTATTAACTCTTCAGCTTTAGTTACGTTTGGTACTAATCCGAGGTTACCGTAGGCATAGGCATTTCCTAATAGAGCCTTTCCGTCGGGAGATCCGGCTTCAGCTGCTTGAGAATATAATTCGGCAGCTTTGCTTTCATTCTTTTCCACTCCTCCAATTCCTTGTTCATAAGCATATCCAAGATAAGCCATTCCATCAGCGTTTCCGGCTTCAGATGCGGCTTTAGCATATTCAGCTCCTTTTTTCTCATCTTTTGTCACACCCTTATATCCACGAAGGTATATCCATCCGGCGACAGCCTGTGCCTGTGGATAACCGGCATCAGCAGCCATTGTGTAATATTTCATGGCATTATCTTGATTCTGCAGGGTGCCGATTCCATTATCATAAGCGTAGGCCGCCTTATACATTGCAATAGAGTCGCCAATTTCAGCCGCTTTTGTGAAATATTCGAAGGCTGTTTTATCGTTCTTTATTCCTGCAACACTGTCCGAATATATGATGCCCAACATGCGGGTAGCTTCACTTGCCGTAGTGGGATCTTTTTCGATAGCTTTGTTGAAAAACTCGACCGCCTCGGTATATTTACCTTCGTCAAGAGCCATGACGCCCTTATTTGTGAGAGACGCTACGTTGTCACAGGCGGTAAATGTCATGGCCGCAACAACTGAAAACAGTAAGATCTTTTTCATTAATTTGTTGATTTTGATTGTTAAATATTAAGGTTTTAGGATTGTTTCTTTTTTAATTTCATGATTTCATCGTGATAGACACACAAGAAGTGCTCGACATCAGCGGCGGTCATGCCGGGAAGCAGCAATATGTTGTATTTTTCCAACGGGAGGCATCGTCCAATCTCTTCCAGATAGCCGAGTTGGTATAACCGCACGGCCGACCGGCGCGGTTTTGAGTGAATGTAAACAAATTTTTCAGGATTTAGGCGAGGCGTTTGTTTCCAGCCATATCTAAGAGCAAAATCATAGACGGCGGTGTCGCCAAAGTGTGGCACCCGGCGCTTCTCAACATAGGCTATAAGCTCCTCAAAGTCATTGAATGATTCATGGTCAATATCCTTTAGCCTCCGGGCCATATCGTTGACAATGAGTAGGCGGCGTGGAAATCTTAGATTCCACTGATGCTCATCGAGGACATATGGCGGGCCGTCGGGCACTTTTGTCTCGTTCTTTTGTCCGCAAATAAAGTCAGTAATATCATCCAGCGCTGACAGATAGGATTCATGAGCCTCTTTGGCGGTTAACGGTATTCCTTCAAAACCGGCCCAATCTGTGCTTTTGTGATTAAGATAATGTTTTACAAGGTCTTCTAAAGATAATGACTTGTCACCTTCATCGAGGGTCAACTTGTCGTGTACTGATAATCTACACAGGGGGCGGCGGGTCTCACCCCCCCCCGTTTTATGTGTAATATTTTGATTATAAGACAAAAGACGCGCCCCACGCGCGCGCAGG